>NZ_LZSZ01000102.1:0-148543 GCF_001665645.1 Mycobacterium sp. 852002-30065_SCH5024008
CGGCCACCACCGAGATCTACACTTATGCGATCGTCGGCAGCGTCAGATGTGTATAAGAGACAGCCCCGCGCCGGCGCCGGCGCGGGGGGCGGCCCGGGCGGCGGCGCCGGCCCGGGAGGCGGAGCCGGTGCTGCCGGGGCCGGTGGGGGGGGGGGCTCGGGAGGCGGAGCCGGTGCCGGGTTGGGGGGCGGGGTCACCGCCGGCGACTTGCCCATCGCCAACAGCATTTCGCCGGTTCGCCGGGACAACTGCCAACCCCCTTGAAAGGGCGTGAATTCCATGGGGAAGTGGAAGCTGGCGTTTGCCCGCTGGGCGGTGTTGACGTCGATGGTCGCCACGACGTCGGCGGGGGTCTTGTCCGACCAGGCGATGTCGTGCGCGACGAAGTTCATGGGCAGGTAGCCGTTGTCGCGCAAGGCGTTGGAAAACTTGCCCAGAGTGTCCGCGCTCTCCGGGGTCGCGCCTTCGACCAGACTCACCTTGTTGATACCGGGTACGTTCGGGTCGACGAGCCGGGTCAAGATGTCGGTAAGGGCTTCAGGTGTCGGCAGCGGGGTAGTCGGAAAACTAGCGACCGTGCTCGACGTGGCTGGGGCCGCAGCGGGCATGGAGGAGGCGATTCGGGGTTGCTGATGCGACGAACATCCCGAGAAACCGACCGCCGCCAGGATGGTGGCGGCGCTCAACGTTGCGGACAGGTGTCGGTGCATCCAGTCGATCAGGACGGCTGCGGGGTCGGGGCGCTGTGCGAAACGGGCACCCGCCGTGCGGTCGGGCCAACGGGTGCAACTGAACTCACACCCGCGCTCACCATCCCGACGTCGGCTGAGCCGACTAGGCCGGTGGCGAGGCTTTTTGCGGTCACGGCGGCCCTTTCGATCAGCGAGATTAGTGGCCGAGATTACCAGCGAGACGAAAATCTTAACTTTTCGTGGGTATTTGACTCCGCACATCATTGGTCAATCGCCGGTAGCTTTGAAGTATTCACCGCGCCAATTCGGTGTGGGAAAGGAGCGCAACATGGGTGGCTCAGAGCGTTCTGAAGCATTCGGTACCCCCAGCGAGTCAGGCATGTCCCCCGGCGATGCTGCCGAATTGGAAGAATTACGCCGCGAGGCAGCGCTGCTGCGCGAGCAACTCGAGCATGCGGCCGGGCAAACTGGCGCCCGCTCCGCGCGCGATGTGCATCAACTCGAAGCCCGTATCGACTCGCTTGCGGCCCGCAACTCGAAGTTGATGGAGACGCTCAAAGAGGCGCGCCAGCAACTACTGGCGTTGCGGGAGGAAGTCGATCGACTCGGGCAGCCGCCGAGTGGTTATGGCGTATTGCTGGGCGCGCACGAGGACGAAACCGTCGATGTGTTCACCTCTGGCCGCAAGATGCGCCTGACCTGCTCGCCGAACATCGAGGTCGCGTCGCTGCGGAAGGGCCAGACGGTTCGCCTCAACGAGGCGCTGACCGTCGTCGAGGCCGGCACCTACGAATCGGTCGGCGAGATCTCCACGTTGCGAGAGCTGCTGGCCGACGGGCACCGCGCGTTGGTCGTCGGTCACGCCGACGAAGAGCGCATCGTGTGGCTGGCGGAGCCGCTGGTGGCCGAGGACCTGCCGGAGGGGCACCCCGACGCGCTCAACGACGACACCAGGCCGCGCAAGCTGCGGCCGGGCGACTCGTTGCTGGTCGACACCAAGGCGGGCTACGCGTTCGAGCGCATCCCCAAGGCCGAGGTCGAAGACCTGGTGCTGGAAGAGGTGCCCGACGTCAGCTACCAGGACATCGGTGGCTTGACTCGCCAGATCGAGCAGATCCGCGACGCCGTGGAGCTGCCCTTCCTGCACAAGGAGCTGTACCGGGAGTACGCGCTGCGCCCGCCCAAGGGTGTGTTGCTGTACGGCCCGCCTGGGTGTGGGAAGACGTTGATCGCTAAGGCGGTCGCGAACTCGCTGGCCAAGAAGATGGCCGAGGTGCGTGGGGACGACGCGCGCGAGGCGAAGTCCTACTTCCTCAACATCAAGGGCCCGGAGCTGCTGAACAAGTTCGTCGGCGAGACCGAGCGGCACATCCGGCTGATCTTCCAGCGGGCCCGCGAGAAGGCGTCCGAGGGAACACCGGTGATCGTGTTCTTCGACGAGATGGACTCGATATTCCGCACCCGCGGCACCGGCGTCTCCTCCGATGTCGAGACCACAGTGGTTCCGCAGCTGCTGAGTGAGATCGACGGGGTGGAGGGGCTGGAGAACGTCATCGTGATCGGCGCCTCCAACCGTGAGGACATGATCGACCCCGCGATCCTGCGGCCCGGCCGCCTGGACGTCAAGATCAAGATCGAGCGGCCCGATGCCGAAGCGGCACAAGACATCTTCTCGAAGTACCTGGTCGAGACGCTGCCGGTGCATGCCGACGATCTCGCCGAGTTCGGGGGCGACCGTTCGGCCTGCATCCGGGCGATGATCGAAAAGGTCGTCGAGCGGATGTACGCCGAGATCGACGACAACCGGTTCCTGGAAGTCACCTACGCCAACGGTGACAAGGAAGTCATGTACTTCAAGGACTTCAACTCCGGAGCCATGATCCAGAACGTCGTCGACCGGGCGAAGAAGAACGCGATCAAGTCGGTGCTGGAGACCGGACAACCGGGTCTGCGCATCCAGCATCTGCTCGACTCGATCGTCGACGAGTTCGCCGAGAACGAGGACCTGCCCAACACCACCAACCCCGATGACTGGGCACGGATTTCGGGCAAGAAGGGCGAGCGGATCGTCTACATCCGCACGCTGGTCACCGGCAAGAGCTCGAGCGCATCGCGGGCCATCGACACCGAATCCAACCTCGGCCAATACCTGTAGGGGCGACAAGCCGGCGCGGCGTGGTTCAGCGTCAGTCGGTCACCAGCGAATAGCTGTTGGTCAGATTGTCTTGCAGCACTTGGGCCGCCCGGGTGCGGGTGTCCACGCGCAGCTCGTCGGTGAGAACACGTGGCTGGTAGGCCCACCCCGCCGGCAGGTCGAGCCGGTCGCCGAGTCGCGGCAGATCGGCTTGCGACAGGTTGGGGTCGGCGACCTGGCTCAAGGTCTGCATCACCCAGTGCTGTTCCTGGGGGTCGATGAGTTCGTAGATCTGTTGTCCGGCGTTGAAGACGAAGACCGTGTGGCGATTGACCTTGTTCGGGATATAGGGCGCGGGATTCATCGCGGACAACAGGACCGTCGCCTGCTGGATCATCTCGATGCCGCCGAAGGTCTTGGTTACCTGGGGACCTTGGGCTTCTTTCTCGATGGCGTTCATCAGCCAGTACCGCGGACCGTTGAGCAGCGCTGCGGCCACGCCGTTTTCGGCGGCGATGGCGTGCGGGTCGAGCGCGGACCACAGTTCGGCGGGGCAGTCGTTGAGCGGAAAGCTGTTGTAGACCGTTGCCTGCGGGCCGGCCTCGCCGGCGGTTACCAGCAGCACTTCGCCGTAGCGTTTTCCGGCCAGGTCGAGCGCGTGTTTACCGACGTGGTCGGATTCGGGGGCGGACACACGGTGAAGTTAGTCACTACCGTCGGTGCCGTCAACAGCAAGCGCGGACGGCGCGACGGCGCCGCGGTAGCGGTTGCGGGCCGCCAGGGCCGTGTGCAGATCGTCGATCAGCGGGTCGAGAAACATTCCCCGGTACTCGGCGTCGTCCACCGCGCGGGCGCTGATGTACATGAACGTCAGCGCGCCCAGGAACAGGCACATGTGGATCAGCGAATCTGGTGCCGGGAACGTGAAGCCGAATACCGTCGAGGTGGTGGCGGTGTTGTGCGCCCATTCCTTGAGCAGCGGTGGCGTCAAAATGATCAGGCCGAGGACCAGATACATCGTCGCGCCGACTGCGGCCACCACCAGGATCTCGATGAGTTGTGAGGTCGCCAGCAGGAACACCACGTTGAGGCGCTCTGCGCGTTTCAGCGGGGAGCCGGCCGCGTTCTCATGCATCGTCGCAAACGGCGTGCCGGCAAGGTTCTCGCTGCCTTGGGGCAGCGATGCCATCGACTTCAACAGGGGCCGCACCCGTTCCACGGTCTTGGACACGACGAAGGTCCCTGCAATGCCGAGCAGGAAAACGATTGCCAGCGAAAGTCTTTCGCCATTGATGTTCGCCGCCATCAGCCAGACGTACGTGTTGAAGAACACCAACGCGGTCAGCAGCACGATGGGCAGGGCGCGGACCGCCAGCGTGCCGACCGTGGACAGGTGCTCCATCGTCATGCGCACCGCCCAGGCGAACACCGACCCGACGCCGCTGCCGGTCAGCACCAACACCAGGACCAGGATGACGGCGTGCCGGGTCAACTGCATGGGGCCGGATTCGATGACACCGCACGCGACCGCGAGGCCCAGTGCCACGGTCGCCACAGTCGCGCGGTTGCGCCCGCTCGACGTCCGCGACACCAGCCAACCGGCTAGCACGGCCAGCGGGAGAGCGAGCGCGAGCAGCGCCAGAATCACCCACTGGTGAGTCGTCGGCGTTCCGCTGATGAAGACCTCGTTGCCGTCGCTGACGAAATAGACGCCCAGCAGGCAGACCTCCACCGCCGCCCAGGCCGCCAGCACGGGAGCGCATCGCGGCCACAGCCGCCGCCACCGGCCGCGCCGGGTCAGCACCGACGGCAACCCCCGCTTTAAGAACCACTGTTCAGCCGCGGCCGCCTGCCTGCGGTCCGGCGTGCGGCGCAGAGTTGGGTCCACATCCGGTCACCCTAGTGGCGCGGCAACCTCGTGCCGGCCGTTTTCCCCCTGCGCGAGGACGGATAGTCGCCCGGCCTACGCTGAACGCATGCAACGGATTATCGGGACGGAGGTCGAGTACGGAATTTCGTCGCCGTCCGACCCGACCGCCAACCCGATCCTCACCTCGACCCAAGCGGTGTTGGCCTATGCGGCCGCCGCCGGCATTCAACGCGCCAAGCGCACCCGATGGGACTACGAGGTGGAATCGCCACTGCGCGACGCCCGTGGTTTCGACCTGAGCCGCTCGGCCGGACCGCCGCCGGTGGTCGACGCCGACGAGGTCGGCGCTGCCAACATGATCCTGACCAATGGGGCGCGGCTCTACGTCGACCACGCCCACCCCGAATACTCGGCGCCCGAGTGCACCGACGCGCTCGACGCGGTGATCTGGGACAAGGCCGGCGAGCGGGTGATGGAGGCCGCCGCCCGGCACGTCGCCAGCGTGCCCGGGGCCGCCAAGCTGCAGCTCTATAAGAACAATGTGGACGGCAAAGGCGCCTCCTACGGCGCGCACGAAAACTACCTGATGTCGCGGCAGACGCCGTTTTCGTCGATCATCGCCGGGTTGACCCCTTTTCTGGTGTCCCGGCAGGTGGTGACCGGCTCCGGCCGGGTCGGCATCGGGCCGTCCGGGGACGAGCCCGGCTTCCAGCTGTCGCAGCGCTCCGATTACATCGAGGTCGAGGTCGGCCTCGAAACCACCCTCAAGCGCGGCATCATCAACACCCGCGATGAACCGCACGCCGACGCCGACCGGTACCGCCGGTTGCACGTCATCATCGGCGACGCCAACCTGGCCGAGACGTCGACCTATCTGAAGCTGGGCACCACGGCGCTGGTGCTGGACCTGATCGAAGTCGGCCCGGAGCACGGGATCGACCTGAGCGACTTGGTGCTGGCCCGGCCGGTGCATGCGGTCCACGCGATCAGCCGCGATCCGTCCCTGCGGGCCGTCGTGGCGCTGGCCGACGGTCGCGAATTGACGGCCCTTGCGTTGCAACGGATTTACCTGGACCGCGTGGCGAAGCTGGTCGACAGCCGCGACCCCGACCCTCGCGCCGCCGACATCGTGGAGACCTGGGCGGAGGTGCTCGATCAACTCGAGCGGGACCCGATGGAATGCGCCGAGGTGCTCGACTGGCCGGCCAAGCTGCGCCTGCTCGAGGGTTTCCGGCAGCGGGAGAATCTCAGCTGGTCGGCGCCGCGGCTGCACCTGGTCGACCTGCAGTATTCCGACGTCCGGCTGGACAAGGGCCTGTACAACCGGCTCGTCGCGCGTGGCTCGATGAAGCGTCTGGTCACCGAACACCAGGTGCTGGAGGCCGTGGACAACCCGCCGACCGACACGCGGGCGTACTTCCGCGGTGAATGCCTGCGCAGGTTCGGCGCCGACATCGCCGCGGCCAGTTGGGACTCGGTGATCTTTGACCTGGGTGGCGACTCGCTGGTGCGGATTCCGACACTGGAGCCGCTGCGCGGCAGTAAGGCGCACGTCGGAGCACTGCTGGACTCGGTGGATAGCGCCGCCGAACTGGTGGAACAACTCACCAGCTAAGCCGGTTAAACCGGGGAACGTCGGGGTCGACCGGTAGGGTAGAGATACCAGCGGGGCAGTGTGGCTTTGGAACCAAGCAAGCCGCTGAACAAGTTCAGATGAAGCAGGAGGCCGGCGATGGCTCAGGAGCAGACCAAGCGTGGCGGTGGTGGTGGCGACGACGACGATTTCGCCGACAGCACGGCCGCGGGCCAGGAACGCCGCGAGAAGCTAGCCGAGGACACCGACGATCTGCTCGACGAGATCGATGACGTCCTCGAAGAGAACGCTGAAGACTTCGTCCGGGCATACGTCCAAAAGGGCGGACAGTGACCTGGCCCTTCTCTGACCGCCTGTTCACCAACTCCCCACTCCCGGCAAATCCCGCCGTAGACCTGTCGTCGTTTGCTGACTTTCTGCGCCGTCAAGCGCCGGAGCTGTTGCCGGCGAGTCTCGGTGGCGCGCAAGCCGGCGGGGCCGGCTCGCAGCTGCCGCACGGCACCACCATCGTGGCCCTGAAATATCCCGGTGGCGTTGTCATCGCCGGCGACCGTCGCTCGACCCAGGGCAACATGATCGCCGGGCGTGACGTGAAGAAGGTGTACATCACCGACGACTACACCGCCACGGGCATCGCGGGCACCGCGGCCATCGCCGTCGAGTTCGCCCGCCTCTACGCGGTGGAACTCGAGCACTACGAGAAGCTCGAAGGCGTGCCGCTGACGTTCGCCGGTAAGGTGAACCGGCTCGCGATCATGGTGCGTGGCAACCTGGCCGCCGCGATGCAGGGCCTGGTGGCCCTGCCGCTGCTGGCGGGTTACGACATCCACGCGGCCGACGCTGAGGGCGCCGGCCGGATCGTCTCGTTCGACGCCGCCGGCGGCTGGAACGTCGAAGAAGAGGGCTATCAGTCGGTGGGGTCGGGGTCGATCTTCGCCAAGTCGTCCATCAAGAAGTTGTACTCGAGGGTGGTCGATGCCGATTCCGCGGTGCGGGTGGCCGTCGAGGCACTGTACGACGCCGCCGATGACGATTCCGCCACCGGCGGACCCGACTTGGTGCGCGGTATCTACCCGACGGCGGTCACCATCGGTGCCGAAGGGGCGGCCGAGGTGCCCGAGCGGCGGATCGCCGAGCTGGCCCGCGAAGTCATCGAAAGTCGCTCGCGCGCAGATACTTTCGGCCCCGATGGCGGTGAGAAGTGAGCTTTCCCTATTTCATATCGCCCGAGCAGGCGATGCGCGAGCGCAGCGAGCTCGCACGCAAAGGCATCGCGCGCGGCAAGAGCGTGGTCGCGCTGGTCTACGCCGGTGGTGTGCTGTTCGTGGCGGAGAACCCGTCGCGGTCCCTGCAGAAGATCAGCGAGCTCTACGATCGCGTGGGCTTCGCGGCCGCGGGCAAGTTCAACGAGTTCGACAATCTGCGGCGCGGCGGAATCCAGTTCGCCGACACCCGGGGCTACGCCTACGACCGCCGCGACGTCACCGGGCGCCAGCTGGCCAACGTTTACGCCCAGACCTTGGGCACCATCTTCACCGAACAGGCCAAGCCGTACGAGGTGGAGTTGTGCGTCGCCGAGGTGGCGCACTACGGCGAGACGAAACCGCCTGAGTTGTACCGCATCACCTACGACGGGTCGATCGCCGACGAACCGCATTTCGTGGTGATGGGCGGTACGACGGAGCCGATCACCACGGCGCTCAAGGAGTCCTACGCCGAGAACGCCGACCTGCGCGACGCGACGCAGATCGCCGTAAAGGCGTTGCGGGCCGGCAGTGCGGACGGTTCCAACGGGGATCCGTCTCCGGATGTGGGCAGCCTGGAGGTTGCCATCCTGGACGTCTCCCGGCCGCGGCGGGCGTTCCGGCGGATCAACCGGGCCACCCTGGAAAGCCTGCTGCAAGAGGGGGATTCGAAGCAGCCGGAAACCAACGGCGAAGCACCGGATTCCAACGGCGACTCCGCGGGCTGAATCGGGCGTGTCCGCGCGTGTTCGCTATCGGCAGAACACCGAGCGCACGGGTGCCGTTCTGGGACCGCTGGTGCCCAGGGTGCTGGTGAGCCGTCGCGGGAGGCGCTAGCGGGCCGCGGGAAACTCGTCGGGGCCCGTAGGCGCGGCTTCCGTGCCGTCCCGGTCAGACAACCAGTACCCTCGATTACGTGCAGCGACGAATTATGGGCATCGAGACCGAGTTCGGTGTCACCTGCACCTTCCACGGCCATCGCCGCCTGTCCCCGGACGAGGTCGCCCGTTATCTCTTCCGGCGCGTCGTGTCTTGGGGGCGCAGCTCCAACGTCTTCCTCCGCAACGGTGCCCGGCTGTATCTCGACGTGGGCAGCCACCCCGAATACGCGACGGCCGAGTGCGACAGCCTGGTGCAGCTGGTCACCCACGACCGGGCCGGCGAATGGGTGCTGGAAGACCTGCTCATCGACGCCGAACAGCGGCTCGCCGACGAGGGCATCGGCGGGGACATCTACCTGTTCAAGAACAACACCGATTCGGCGGGCAACTCCTACGGCTGCCACGAGAACTACCTGATCGTGCGGGCCGGTGAGTTCTCCCGCATCTCCGATGTGTTGCTGCCGTTCCTGGTCACCCGACAGCTGATCTGCGGGGCCGGCAAGGTGCTGCAAACCCCCAAGGCGGCGACGTTCTGCCTTTCCCAACGTGCCGAGCACATCTGGGAGGGTGTCTCCTCGGCCACCACCCGCAGCCGGCCGATCATCAATACCCGCGACGAGCCGCATGCCGACGCCGAGAAGTACCGGCGGTTGCACGTGATCGTCGGCGACTCCAACATGTGCGAGACCACCACCATGCTCAAGGTGGGCACCGCGGCGCTGGTGCTGGAAATGATCGAGGCCGGCGTTCCCTTCCGCGACTTCTCGCTGGACAACCCCATCCGTGCCATCCGGGAGGTCAGCCACGATGTCACCGGCCGGCGGCCGGTGCGGCTGGCCGGCGGGCGTCAGGCCAGCGCGCTGGACATCCAGCGCGAGTACTACACCCGCGCCGTCGAACACCTGCAGACCCGGGAGCCCAACGCCCAAATCGAGCAGGTGGTGGACCTGTGGGGGCGTCAGCTCGACGCGGTCGAGAGCCAGGACTTCGCCAAGGTCGACACCGAAATCGACTGGGTGATCAAGCGCAAGCTGTTCCAGCGCTACCAGGACCGCTACAGCATGGAACTGTCCGACCCCAAGATCGCCCAGCTGGACCTGGCCTATCACGACATCAAGCGGGGGCGCGGCGTGTTCGACCTGCTGCAGCGCAAGGGCCTTGCGGCGCGCGTGACCACTGACGAGGAAATCACGGAGGCGGTCGACCATCCGCCCCAGACCACCCGCGCCCGGCTGCGTGGCGAGTTCATCAGCGCCGCCCAGGCCGCGGGCCGCGACTTCACCGTCGACTGGGTGCACCTCAAGCTCAACGACCAGGCCCAACGCACCGTGCTATGCAAGGACCCCTTCCGGGCGGTCGACGAGCGGGTCAAGCGGCTGATCGCCAGCATGTAGCTCGACCGCTCACCATTGGTCGCACCAGTCACACGAGCCCCGCCGTGGCTGCCCATGCTCGCGCCAGAAAACGTGACAGCCCGGCGCTATCAAATCCTCAAGTGCTGGGGTGCCCGCCAGCTCGTGACTGATGTGGCGATTGTTAATGCTGCAACTCGCCAGCCGGTGCAGGCGCGGCGCGCGCGCCAGCTATAACCTGGTGCGAATGGCGACCTCGAAAGTCGAGCGGTTGGTCAATCTCGTCATCGCCCTGCTGTCCACCCGCGGCTACATCAGCGCGGAGAAGATCAGATCCAGCGTGGCCGGGTACGCGGACAGTCCCAGCGCCGAGGCGTTCTCCCGCATGTTCGAGCGCGACAAGAACGAGCTGCGCGATCTGGGCATACCGCTGGAGGTCGGCAGGGCGTCGGCCCAGGACCCCACCGAGGGCTACCGCATCAACCGCGACGCCTACTCGCTGCCGGCAGTCGAGCTGACTTCGGACGAGGCGGCCGCGGTTGCCGTCGCGACGCAATTGTGGGAGTCGCCCGAACTGATCACCGCCACCCAGGGCGCGTTGCTCAAGCTGCGTGCCGCCGGGGTGGACGTGGACCCGGACGCCCCGGTGGCCATCGCCTCCCCGGCCGGCGTGCCCGGGCTGCGCGGGTCGGAGGAGGTTCTCGGAGTCCTCTTGTCGGCCATCGATTCCCGGCAGGTGGTGCAGTTCCCGCACCGGCCGTCGCGGGCCGAGCCGTACAGCATGCGCACCGTGGAACCGTGGGGCGTCGTGACCCAGAAGGGTCGCTGGTATCTGGTGGGCCACGACCGTGACCGCGACGCCACTCGCACCTTTCGGCTGTCGCGGATCGGCGCCGAGGTCAGGCCGATCGGGCCGCCCGGTGCGGTCGTTGTGCCCGAGGACGTGGACCTGCGCCAGATCGTCGCCCGCACGGTGGCCGAGATCCCGACCGGGGGGCAGGCGCGGGTGTGGGTCGCCGACGGGCGGGCCACCGCGCTGCGGCGCGCCGGGAGGTCCACCGGCACGCGGCAACTGGGCGGCCGCGACGGCGACGTGGTCGAGATCGACATCGGATCCAGCGACCGGTTGGCGCGCGACATCGCCGGCTATGGGGCCGACGCCGTCGTGCTCGAGCCACAGTCACTGCGCGACGACGTGCTGGCGCGGCTGCGCGCCCACGTGGAGGAGGCGAACCGCCCATGACTCCCATATCCACCCGATTGATCCGGCTGCTCAATATGGTGCCGTATTTCCAGGCCAACCCGCGGGTCACCCGGGCCAAGGCGGCCGCCGACCTCGGGGTATCCGCCAAGCAACTGGAAGAGGACCTCAACCAGCTGTGGATGTGCGGCCTGCCCGGCTACTACCCGGGTGACCTGATCGACTTCCAGTTCTCCGGCGACACCATCGAGGTGACGTTCTCCGCGGGCATCGACCGGCCGCTCAAGCTCACCTCGCCGGAGGCCACCGGTCTGTTGGTGGCGCTGCGCGCACTCGCCGATATCCCGGGCGTCGTCGATCCGGAGGCGGCACGCAGCGCGATCGCCAAGATCGAGGCGGCGGCCGGCGCAATCGGGCACGACGCCGCCGGCTCGGTGGCAGCGGTTGACGAGCCAGCGCCTGCGGAAAGCCGCGCGGCGGCCGCAGTCCGCACGGCCGTGCAGCACAAACACGCGCTGGCCATCGACTATTACTCCGCGTCGCATGACACCCTTACCAGCCGGATTGTCGACCCCGTCCGGGTACTGCTGATCGGCGGCCACAGCTACCTGGAGGCCTGGTCACGGGAAGCGGACGGGGTGCGGCTGTTCCGCTTCGACCGGATCGTCGATGCCACCGAGTTGGACGAGCCGGCGGCTCCACCCGAACTGGCGCTGCAGGCGCCGCCGGACACGTCGTTGTTCGACGGAGATCCGTCACTGCCTTCGGCCAAACTGCGGGTCGCGCCTTCGGCGTCGTGGATGTTCGAGTACTACCCGATGCGTGAGGTGCGGGAGTTGCCGGACGGATCCTGCGACGCGGTGATGACCTACGCCTCCGAGGACTGGATGACGCGACTGGTGCTCGGCTTCGGGTCGGACGTGCGGGTGCTTGAACCGGAGTCACTCGCGAGACGTGTCCGGGATGCGGCGGCCGCGGCGTGCGAGTCCTATCAGGCGCTAACCCGTTGACGTGACGGCGCGGGCGGCCCGGTGGACCGTCGCACTGCGGTAGCATCGGGTAGACGTCTGGAGGTAATCAAAGTGGGCAGTCTTAGTCCGTGGCACTGGGCGATCCTCGCTGTGGTGGTGATCCTGCTTTTTGGTGCCAAGAAGCTCCCCGATGCAGCACGTTCGTTGGGCAAGTCGATGCGCATCTTCAAGTCTGAGCTGCGCGAAATGCAGACCGAGAACAAAGCGGAGTCGCCGGCCTTGGAGACCAACAGCGCGACCAACAGCGCCCCCTCCGCGGCGAACCCCACTCCCGTGCAGTCGCAGCGAGTTGACGCTCCGGCGGCGGAGCAGGGGCACTCCGAAGCACGCCCGGCGTAGCTCGCCGTCATCGTCGCGGTGCCCGAACGCTACTGAACGAGCGTCGTGAAAGTTTTCAAGGTTTCAGCGCGCACTGCCGGCGTGCTGAAGCGCCTCAATCCGCGTAACAGGCGCAGCCGAACCAATCCCCACGCGACGATGTCGCTCGTCGATCACCTGACCGAGCTGCGCACCCGGTTGCTGCTCTCGCTGGCCGCCATCCTGATCACCACGATCTTCGGGTTCTTCTGGTATTCGCACTCGATCTTCGGGCTGGAAAGCCTCGGCGAGTGGCTGCGCCACCCCTACTGCTCCCTGCCCCAATCGGCACGCGCCAGCATCAGCGCCGACGGTCAGTGCCGACTGCTGGCCACGGCGCCGTTCGACCAGTTCATGTTGCGGCTCAAGGTCGGGCTGACCGCCGGGGTCGTGCTGGCCTGCCCGGTGTGGTTCTACGAACTCTGGGCGTTCATCACGCCGGGGCTGTACCAAAAGGAGCGACGCTTCGCGGTCGGGTTCGTGATCCCCGCGGCGCTGCTGTTCGTCACGGGCGCGATCCTGGCCTACTTCGTGCTGTCCAAGGCGCTGGGCTTCTTGCTGACGGTCGGCAGCGACGTGCAGGTGACCGCCCTGTCCGGGGACCGGTACTTCGGGTTCCTGATCAACCTGTTGGTGGTGTTCGGCGTCAGCTTCGAATTCCCGCTGCTGATCGTCATGCTCAACATGACGGGCGTGCTGCCCTACGAGCGGCTCAAGTCCTGGCGGCGCGGCCTGATCTTCGGGATGTTCGTGTTCGCCGCGGTCTTCACGCCCGGGTCCGACCCGTTCTCGATGACCGCCCTCGGCGTGGCGCTCTCGGTGCTCCTCGAGTTCGCCATCCAGATCGCCCGCCTGCACGACAGGCGGAAGGCCAAGCGCGAAGCCCAGGCGGTGATCCCGGACGACGAGGCATCGGTCATCGAGCCGCCCGCACCGATACAGGACCCGGTCTGGGAGCCGTCGTTCACCGGCCAGCATGACGATGTCACCTAATCCGTCGGTGCCACAGGACTTGACGGAGCTCGTCGAGCTGACCCGATTCACCGCCGAACTGCCCTTTGCGCTGGACGGCTTTCAGCGACGGGCGTGCGCCGCGCTCGAGCGCGGTCACGGCGTGCTCGTCTGCGCGCCGACCGGGGCCGGCAAGACGGTGGTGGGCGAATTCGCCGTGCATCTGGCGCTGGCCGCGGGCGGAAAGTGCTTCTACACCACGCCGCTCAAGGCGCTGAGCAATCAGAAGCACACCGACCTGACAGCGCGCTACGGCCGCGACCGGATCGGCCTGCTCACCGGCGACATGTCGGTGAACGCCGACGCTCCCGTGGTGGTGATGACCACCGAGGTGCTGCGCAACATGCTCTACGCCGATTCGCCTGCGCTGCAAGGGCTTTCCTACGTGGTGATGGATGAGGTGCATTTCCTGGCCGACCGGATGCGCGGCCCGGTATGGGAGGAAGTGATCCTGCACCTGCCCGACGAGGTGCGAGTGGTCAGCCTGTCGGCGACGGTGAGCAACGCCGAGGAATTCGGCGGCTGGATCCAGACGGTGCGGGGCGATACGACCGTGGTGGTCGACGAGCATCGGCCGGTGCCGCTGTGGCAACACGTCTTGGTGGGCAAGCGGCTTTTCGATCTGTTCGACTACCGAAACCCGGAAGCCGGCGAGCAACCAACGGCCGTCAGCGAGGCGCGCGTCAACCCGGACCTGGCGCGCCACATCGCGCACCGCCGCGAGGCGGACCGGA
The DNA here is from genome assembly GCF_001665645.1 of Mycobacterium sp. 852002-30065_SCH5024008. Taxonomy (NCBI): domain Bacteria; kingdom Bacillati; phylum Actinomycetota; class Actinomycetes; order Mycobacteriales; family Mycobacteriaceae; genus Mycobacterium; species Mycobacterium sp. 852002-30065_SCH5024008. Next base: position 14,102 of record NZ_LZSZ01000102.1, read on the forward strand.
TGTCGGACTGGCAACCGCGGCGGGGGCGCGGCGGACGCGGTGCGCCCGGCCGGCCGCGGTTCTATCGGCCGCCCGGCCGGGCGGACGTGATCGCGACCCTGGACTCCGAGGGACTGCTGCCGGCGATCACGTTCGTGTTCTCCCGCGCCGGTTGCGACGCCGCCGTCCAGCAGTGCCTGCGCTCGCCGCTCCGGCTGACCACCGAGGAGGAGCGCGCGCAGATCGCCGAGGTGATAGAGCACCGGTGCGGTGATCTTGCCGACGCCGACCTGGCGGTGCTCGGCTACTACGAGTGGCGCGAAGGGCTGATGCGCGGTCTGGCGGCCCACCACGCCGGGATGTTGCCGGTCTTCCGGCACACCGTCGAAGAGCTGTTCACGGCCGGGCTGGTCAAGGCGGTCTTCGCCACCGAGACCTTGGCGCTCGGCATCAACATGCCTGCCCGCACAGTGGTGCTCGAACGGCTGGTGAAGTTCAACGGCGAGCAGCACATGCCGCTGACGCCGGGGGAGTACACGCAGCTGACCGGGCGCGCCGGGCGGCGCGGCATCGACGTCGAGGGCCACGCGGTGGTGCTCTGGAATCCCGCCGAAGAAACCACCGAACCGTCCGCGGTCGCGGGATTGGCTTCAACCCGCACGTTCCCGCTGCGCAGCTCGTTCGCCCCGTCGTACAACATGACGATCAATCTGGTGCAGCAGATGGGTCCCGAGCAGGCCCATCGGCTGCTGGAGCAGTCGTTCGCCCAGTATCAGGCTGACCGCTCTGTCGTCGGCCTGGTCCGAGGTATCGAGCGCGGCAACGCGATGCTCGGCGAGATCGCCGCCGAGCTGGGCGGGCCGCAGGCGCCGATCCTCGACTACGCCCGGCTGCGTGCGCGCATCACCGAGATGGAGCGCGCGCAGTCCCGCGCGTCGCGGCTGCAGCGCCGGCAGGCGGCCAGTGACGCGCTGGCCGCGCTGCGGCGCGGGGACATCATCAACATCACCCACGGCCGGCGCGGCGGGCTGGCGGTGGTGTTGGAATCGGCCCGCGACGGCGACGACCCGCGCCCATTGGTGCTGACCGAAAACCGCTGGGCGGGCCGGATTTCGACGGCCGACTACTCGGGTGCGGCGGCCCCGGTCGGTTCGATGCCGTTGCCCAAGAGGGTCGAGCACCGTCAACCGCGCGTCCGTCGTGACCTGGCGTCCGCGCTGCAGTCGGCGGCCGCCGGATTGGCCGTTCCGGCGAGGCGGCGCAGCGGCCGCGGCGACCACGACGGCTTTCACGACCCCGAGCTGGCGTCTTTGCGAGAGGAGCTTCGTCGGCACCCGTCACACAACAACGCCGGCCTGGAATCCCAAGTCCGGCTGGCCGAGCGCTACCTGCGCATCGAACGGGACAACGCCCAACTGGAGAAAAAGGTTGCCGCCGCGACCAATTCGCTGGCGCGGACGTTCGACCGGATCGTGGGCCTGCTCACCGAGCGTGGCTTCATTCAAGGCCCGGACACCGATCCCCACGTCACCGACGACGGCCGGCTGCTGGCCCGCATCTACAGCGAGAGCGACCTCCTGGTCGCCGAATGCCTGCGCACCGGCGCGTGGGCCGATCTGAAGCCCGCCGAGCTGGCCGCGGTGGTCTCGGCGGTGCTGTACGAGACCAGGGGCGGCGAGGGCCCGCGGGCGGCGTTCGCCGCAGAGGCGCCGACCCAGGAAGTGCGGCAGGCGCTGCAGCAAACGTCCCGGTTGTCGTATGCGCTGCGCACCGACGAGCAGACGCACCGGATCGCACCCAGTCGAGAGCCCGACGACGGTTTCGTCAACGTCATCTATCGCTGGGCCAAGGCCGGCGACCTGGCCGCTGCGCTGGCGGCCGTCGACTCGGCCGGCACCGGCTCGCCGCTGCTGGCGGGGGATTTCGTGCGCTGGTGCCGCCAGGTGCTCGATCTGTTGGACCAGGTTCGCAACGCCGCCCCGGACCCCGAGCTGCGGGCCACTGCCAAGCGCGCCATCAATGACATTCGGCGCGGCGTCGTCGCTGTTGACGCCGGGTAGGCTGAGCCGAAGCTACCGTAGATGCGGAAATCACAACGCCGATGATTCGTGCCGAGACACAAGGGGCTGAGGAGAGACGATGAGCGGACCGCAGGGACCGGAACAGCAGTGGCAACCGCCCGGCCAGGGTGGCGATCACTCCTCCGAGCCGACGCAGGTTGGTTCGCCCTGGCAGCAGCAGCCGGGCCAGGAGGCGACCTGGCAGGCGCCGGCGTACACGCCGCCCGCCGATTACCCGCAGTACCAACAGCCCGCCGAACAGGCGTACCCGCAGCAATACCCGCAGCAGCCCGGATATCAGCAGCCCGGCCAGTACGGGCAGCCCGGGCAATATGCGCAGCCCGGCCAGTACGGGCAGCCGGGGCAGTACGGCCAGCCGGGCCAGTACCAGCAGCCGGGGCAATACGGGCAGCCGGGACAGTACGGTCAGCCCGGGCAATACGGTCAGCCGGGCCAATACCCGCAGCAGTACCCGCCGTACGACCAGCAGCCGGCCAAGAAGCGGTCGGTCGGCGTGATCGCCGGCGTGGGCGGTGTGATCGCCTTCCTGCTCATCGCGGTCGTGCTGATACTCGGCTTCTGGCAGCCCGGGTTCTTCGTCACCACCAAGCTGGACGTCAATAAGGCGCAGACCGGTGTGCAGCAGGTCCTGTCCGACGAGACCAACGGCTATGGGGCCAAGAACGTCCAGAACGTCAAGTGCAACCACGGCCAGAACCCCACCGTCAAGAAGGGTGCCACCTTCGACTGCGACGTCAGCATTGACGGCGCCCCCAAGCACGTCACGGTGACTTTCCAGGACAACAAGGGCACCTACGAGGTCGGCCGCCCGCAGTAGCCGGTTACGTCGGCAGCGCGTCGAGCGCTTTCTGCAACCGGGCTATCGAGGACCCGACGCCCAGTTTGGTCGCCAGCTTCGCGGTGCGTTGCGGGTCGTCGGCCACCAGCGGTAGCGCGTCGGTCGGCGTGGACAGGCTGACGGGCGCGTCGGTGGCCACCCGCACCACCGGCCCTGCGGCCTCGATGTATTCGGCCGCACCCAGCAGTTTCGAGCGCAAACCCTTGGCCATCTTCGATTTCGGATCGTGGGCGGCCGCCAGGATTTCTTCCAGCGACCCATGCTGAGCCAGCAGGGTCGCCGCGGTCTTCTCACCGACGCCCGGGACGCCCGGCAGGCCGTCGGACGGATCGCCGCGCATCAGCGCGAATTCGGCGTAGGCCGGCCCCGCCCGATGCTCCGGCACACCGTAGTGTTCGGCGACCTCAGGCGGCCCGAACAGGGTGGCCTTGGTCAGCCCGCGGCCCAGGTAGAGCACCCGGACCGGAACCGGATCGTCCGACACCACCTGCAGCAGGTCGCGGTCGCCACTGACCACGACCACCGGGTCACGGCGTTCTCGGGCGGCCAGCGTGCCGAGCACATCGTCCGCCTCGAATCCTTCGGCGCCCGCGGTCGGGATCCCGAAGGCCTCCAACAGGTCCATGATCATGTCGATCTGCGGTGTCAGGTCGTCGGGGACCTCCTCGACGTCTGGCTCGCCTGCGGGCTCTGGCTGCGCGACGCGATGCGCCTTATAGGAGGGGACGAGGTCCACCCGGAACTGCGGTCGCCAGTCCAAGTCCAGGCACACCACCAGTCGGCTGGGGCGTTGTTGGTTGATCACCACGGCCATCGAGTCGATGAACCCGCGCACGGCGTTGACGGGCCGGCCGTCTGGGGCGGTGATCGAGGACGGCACCCCGAAATACGACCGGAACCACATGCTGGCCCCGTCGAGTAGCAATAGCGGCGCAGGCATGCTGACTATCCTGCCAGCGCCGACGCCAACCGGTTAGCCTGGCTGCCATGGAATCTCATCGGTTCGGCGCCGGGGTGTATGCCCGCCGGCTTGCGGCGGCGGCCGCGGCGACCGCCGACGCGGGGTTGTCCGGGCTGGTTATCACGCCTGGGTACGACCTGCGTTACCTCGTCGGGTCGCGCGCCCAGACGCTCGAGCGGTTCACCGCGCTGGTTCTGCCGGCGTCCGGCGACCCGATGGTGATAGTCCCGCGGCTCGAGCTGGCCTCGCTCAAGGGGTCGGCCATCGCGGAACTGGGGCTGGCCGTGCGGGATTGGGTGGACGGGGACGACCCTTACCAATTGGTCGGGGCGGCGTTCGGCGGCGGTCCCGCGGCAACCGCCGTCACCGATTCCATGCCGGCCCTGCACCTGCTGCCGGTGGCCGGGGTGCTCGGGGTGCTGCCCGTCCTGGCCACCGACGTGATGCGCACGCTGCGGATGGTCAAGGAGGAAGGCGAAATAGACGCGCTGCGCAAAGCGGGCGCGGCTATCGATCGCGTGCATGCCCGGGTGCCGGAGTTTTTGACCCCTGGCCGCACCGAGGCCAACGTGGCCGCCGACATCGCGGAAGCGATTGTCGCCGAAGGGCATTCAGAGGTGTCGTTCATCATCGTCGGCTCTGGACCGCACAGCGCCGACCCGCACCACGGCTACTCGGACCGCGAACTGCAAGTCGGTGACATCGTCGTCGTCGACATCGGCGGGGCGTACGAGCCCGGCTATCACTCCGACTCGACCCGCACCTATAGCATTGGCGAGCCGAATTCCGAGGTGGCACAGCGCTATTCGGTGCTGCAGCGCGCGCAACGCGCGGCCGTCGAGGCGGTCCGCCCCGGCGTGATGGCCGAGGCGGTCGACGCGGCGGCCCGCGATGTGCTGGCCGATGCCGGGCTGGCGGAGCATTTCGTGCACCGCACCGGTCACGGCATCGGCCTCTCGGTTCACGAGGAGCCCTATATCGTCGCGGGCAACGACCTGCCGCTGGCCGCGGGCATGGCCTTCTCCATCGAGCCGGGCATCTACTTCCCGGGCCTATGGGGTGCCCGTATCGAGGACATCGTCGTCGTGACCGAAGACGGCGGCCTGGCCGTCAACAATCGGCCACACGAACTGATCGTGGTGCCCGCGGCTTAGCATCCGGGCCTCTCCGGCGCGTAGGTTTGGGCTTGATGTCACTTCTGGATCTGACTCTTCTTCCAATTCGCATCGCACGCCACATCGCCGACACGCTGGTGCATCCCGCCACAACGGCACCCACGCCACCAGCTGAACTCGTCGTGGTCGACGGGATGCCCGAGGGTGTGCCGCCGGCGGCCCTGCGCCCAGAGCCGCAACTTCCGGTGCCGTCGGGATGGCCGTTCGGCGAGGAGTTTCCGCGCACCTGTGGCACCGGCCGCGTTGCCGGCGGTGCCCTCTTTTGGACCGACTTCCTCTACGACGACCACGGCGCTACCGGCCTACCAATCGGCGACCTGAAGGTGCAGGCACCGCCCCGCGGTACCTACGTCTATCCCGACGGCCCCGCGGCCCGCAACGGCGCCGACATCTTCCGCGTCGCGATCGGGCTCACCGCGACCCACACGTGGTGGCGGATCGACTGGAACACGCTGCTGGACGCGTCGGTCCCCATCGCGCTGTTCACCCTCGATACCGGCCCCGCCCGAACCGCGCCCGAGCAGTGGCCCGCAGGGGCGGGAGTGCGCTCGGCCGGGATCGACATGGCCCTGCTGGTTTCGGGCAGTGGCGCCGCGCTGATCGACCTGACCAACCGATCCACGACCCCGGTACCGCACAGCGTCGACATGGGATCGCGAACGTTCCTGGCGCAGGTGCCGCGGACCTTGCTGGAGCCGGCCGGCGACTGGACGGTGCGGTTGGCGGCTGGGCTGGCCAACGCCGCGGGTGACGGGTTCGCCGACGTGCCCGCCGAGCGTGGCGCGTTGCCCGGGCAGCCCAACGTCTACAACGTCGCGTTCCGCACCCACGAACAGGAGCCGCCGCACCTGAACTTCTGGTCGGATTCCGCCCAGGCCGAGGCCTTGACCCGCGGCGACGTGTCGAAGTTCGCCGTGACCGTGGCGTGGGATCGGCTAGCGGCCGGCGAGACCGCTGCCGAGCCGGTGATCACCGGCCCGTCGACACGGTGGTACGTGTCCTCGGTCGAGCTGGGCCAGGGTGTCGCCGCGGATGACGTCTTGAGCACCAAGCCGCAGTTTCTCGGTCGGGTGCAGCCGTATTCGGTATGCCTGCCGTCGACTTTCAAGCCGGGCCGCACGCTGCCGTTGACCCTGCTGCTGCATTCGCTCGCCCTGGGGCAGAGCCAATTCGCCGCCATCGACCCCCGTTTGCTGCACCAGGTGTGCGAAGGCCGTGACTCGGTGGTGGTCACGCCGCTGGCCCGAGGCCCGTCGACGTGGTACTTCGACACCGGAGAACTCGACGTCTGGGAAGTGTGGGCGCGCGTCGCCGAACAATTGGGCACCGATCCCGATCGCACCGTGATCTCGGGCTACTCGATGGGTGGTTATGCGGCCTACAAGTTGGGATTGACTTATCCGCAAGTGTTTTCGCAGGCGGTCGTGCTGGCCGGTCCGCCGGCGTGCGGGGTGCGGCTGCTTCCCGACGTCGACATCCCGGCCGACCTCGACCCAAACTCGGCCTGTGCCCGCGAGGGCGATACCTGGAAGCTGCTGGTGAACGCCCGCTGGCTGCCCTATGTCATCGCGCACGGGCTGGTCGACGAGCTGGTGCCGTTCCCGGCGGCCGCCGAGCAGGTGCTCGAACTCGACCGGCTGGGCTACCGGCACCGCTTCACCGTGTATCCGCTCGAGGATCACATCGCCTGGGTGTTGCAGGACAAGTTCGAAGACCCGATCGCTCACATGGAAACCGGCTTACGCCAAGCGGATCCGGGACACATCACGTTTGCGTGGCATCCGCAATTAGTGCGCGACGACCTGGGTATCGGGCCGCATCGGGTGTGGTGGCTGTCGGGCTTGACCGCGGATCCCGCGGTGACGGCGCGGCGCGGGGCCATCGCCGAAGTCGACGCGCGTTCGTATGCGCGCCCGGACCCCACGCACACCGTTCGGCATCATCGCGGGTTCATCCTGAACTTCGACCCGACCCCGGGTGTGTACAGCGAACTGGACTGGCGGGTGGGCCCGCCAGTCGGTCTGCTGCCGTATCTCACGCTGCGGCTCACCGGCATCGCCGGTATCACGGTGGATGTCCAGCGTGCCGGACTGGCAGCCTTGCCGGCGTCGACGATCGCGGTGGCCACCGACACCACCGCACGGATCACGCTGAGTGGGCTGCCTGACGGGGTCAGCGTCCAACTCGATGGCCAGCCGGCTAAGCGAACCTTGGCGGTGGCGGTGGGACGGCACCGCATCACGCTGGCCACGCGGGCTGTTGATGAATGAGTTGTGGCTGCTATACGGCCGCGGCTAGCTTGGCAAAGGCCATCATTGGGTGAATAGCGGCGGCGCGCGGTCTCGACCAGAATTTCGCGCGTGGCTCCGTTGGTGGTCGATCCCGAGGCGATGTTCGCTGCGGGTAGCGCGGTGCAGGCCGCCGGCGAGGGGTTGGCAGCGAATCTGGCGGTGCTGACCGCCGGTTTTTCGGCGCACACCGGTGTCGACCGGGCCGGCGAGGTGTTTGGCTTGGCGTATCAGGAGAAGGCCGAGTCAGTGCTGAAAGCGGCCGCTGCCGCCGTCAACGCTTGCCGGAAATGCGGGGGCGTCATCCAGCAAGGCGCGTCGAACTACTCACACGCCGAGGCGGCTTCGACGCTGGGCGGCGGAAGCGGAGCTTTAGAGCCACCGTCCCCGCCGGCCGAGCTTGCCGCGCCGGGGCCGCCTGGAACGTGGGGGCCAGGCCAGCCGCCCCCACCGCTGTGGTCGCTCGTGCAATCGTTTGTCCTCGAGGCATGGCCCGATGGCGATGTGGCGGGTCTGCGTGCGGCTGCATCTCGTTGGCGTGCCTTCGGTGCGGCGGCCGAGGGTGTGAAGGGAACTCTCAACGCATCGAAGACGCTGTTCGACAGCCAACACATTCCTGAAGGCGAGAAGATCGACAACGCTTTGAGCGAAATCGGCTCGTCGACAGCGATTGTCGGCGAGCTGTGCGGCACACTGGCCGACACCATCGACACGTTCGCGAACAGGGTGGACCACGCCCAAACCGCGATCCGGGATCTGTTGCGTCGGATCGAGTCCCTCGGCGACCTCGGTCATGACGTCATGCTCATCATCGACGGTGACGCGTGGGATGAGATCAAACAGATCGTCAAGGACATCAACGCGGTGCTGCAGCATCTTGGGCATGAAGCCAGGGCCTGTGAGCAGGCCATCAAGTTCCTCATGCAAGCGGCCGATCGCACGGTCATCAAATGCGAGAAGTACGCGCGCCGCGGGCTCGTCCAATTCCTCGGAGACGACGTCGGTAACGCCGTCGCGACCATCGCCGACACCTGGATCAATGCCCATGAGGGGGTCCTCAAAGGTGCGGTCGGCGTGGGGCTGGGCCTCGTCGACCTGAGCCCGCACTGGATCGCTGCCGATCCCCAGGGTGCGGCCGCCACCTGGACGGGCATGGTGAAAAACGCCTGGAAAGAAAGTCTGATCAATGCCGCGGTCAATCCCGAAGAATTTTCGGAAGCGAGGCTGCAGGAGCTGAAAGGCCTTGTGCATGCCAAGGATTGGAGTACGGCTCGGCCGGGACTGGGCGCCGGTGAAGTCACATTCGACGCCGCCACGCTGATCGCCCCGGGCCTCGGTGAGGCAGGTGCGGCGGCCGATGGTGCGGGAGCCGCTGCACGTGGCGCCGAGGAAGAGGCGGAGGCCGCGGGTGGCGCTGCTGGGCGTGCCGGTGGGGAGGGCGCGGCGGGAGCGCGCGGCGCGCTGATCGACATCACCGAGGCCGGCGGCGACGTGACCAAGAACCTCGAAGGCGCCATCGGGGACCTGCCGGAAATCAAAGCTCCGCCCGCTGGCGGTACTCCTGTCGGTCTACCGTCCGGCAAGCCACTTGAGGCGCCCGTCGAGGCGACACCACACCCGTCCGACACTGCACCGGGTGCGCCGCACGATCCAGCTGCCGCTCTGGGGGCTGGGGCCGGGAGCGGTCCGCATGAGCCGGCGCCCTGGCCAGTGGGGGGTGCACCACACGATCCGGCGGGGGAGCCCGCAGCAGCACCAGCGCCTGCGGGTCCGGGTGATCCCCATGAGCCCGCGGCTGCTCCGGCGCCAGCGTCAACGCCTCCGCGCGGCGACCCCCACGATCCGATGTTCTCGCCGGTTGAGTCTGTGCCGGCTACGGCGACGGGTGGTCCCCATGATCCGGTGTCTCCGCCGGTGGAGCCTGTGCCAGCCCAGGCGACGGGGGCAGGCAGTTCCCACGAAGCGGCATCGGTGCCGGCAGAGGCTCCCGCTCCCTCTGCGTCGTCCGCGGGCGGTGTTCCGCATGAACCAGGATCGGTTCCTGCCCCGAGACCCCATGAGTCGGCGCCGGCGCCGGTGGGCGGTCCGCGGGAACCGATCCCAGCCTCGGTGCCTGGCTCAGCAGCGGCAGCCGTACCTGCCGCAGCGGGCGAACGAGCGCCAGCAAGCGTGGCGCAGTTAGCGGAACATTTGCCGGCGCGTGCCCCGGTGGCGCCGAGCGGATCGCCGATTGAGGGCGCGCCGGTCAGCGCCAGTGCGCCAAGACTCGCGCCGGCCGCCTCGCCCTCGGGGTCGACGCCGCATTTCACCGCCCCGGATGGCCGCCCGCCGGAAATGCCCGCACCGGGTCGCACATCGCACAGCCCTGGCGATGGTGGGCCGCCTGACGGTCAGCCGCCGCATGGCGGAAAACCGGGCGGTCCGGGCGACGGCGACCCGGCTGGCGGTAAGCCAGACGAACAACGACCAAACGGTGGCGGTCGACGCAGGCATGGAGATGAGGATTCACCCAGCCGCCGCGGGGATGGGCACCCGCATGATGGCGATGGGCCGCCACATGCGCATGACGAGTCTCATCCCGCCCCCGGAGACCAGGAGCCCTCAGACGGGCTGAGTGCTGAAAAACGACATGAAATCCTTGCTATGCCGAAGGGCAGTCGCCCTGATCCATCAGAGTATTTGTCGCCAAAATACATTCATAATCATCTCGAGAAATTTAGTGACGGAGCGACGCGATTTATGCCACAAACCAATCTTGAGAAATATGGCATCGCGCAGCGAGACGGGACATCGTTCGTGATGCCCAAGCATGAAGCTGACGCCATGCTCGAGGCGGCAAAAGGCAATCCGCGGATAATGGAGAGCGAACTCGGACTGCCCGAGGGCTTCCTTGACTCAACCAACATTGCCAGAATCGATATCGCAGATCCAGAGGAATTTAATCTGCGGATTCCATCAGGCAACGAGGCGGGCGCCAATGAACAATGGATTCCCGGTGGCCTCCTGCCAGATGGTTCTTCCGAGGCTGTAGTAGACGGCGGCAGAATACCACCGGAGGACTACACTGTAACAGAGATATTTAATTAGATAGGGAGGCAGATGAAATTCGACGACACATTCTTTTCGCGAGAGGAAAGGTATTCAATTGGCGTTGAATCAGAATCAGGCCGCTACTATGCGTCAATACCAGTGAGCAATGGCATTGTCGACTATGAAGAGTATTTCGAGCTTACTCCTGACCAATACCATCGTTTCCTAGGTGACCGGGAGGCTGCAATCAAGTTCATAGAGGCGTGCCGTAGGAGAGAGCACGATGACCTCCTACTCCAGAAGCCCGGCAGTAACCGAGGAACACCTGTTTAAGACGTAGGAATAACTGGCGCAGAAGAATGGCGGTACGGTGTCATGAGGAAAATCGCGGGGAAGATCTTTTGCACCCCAGAAGAGGCTGGCGTGACTCCGCCGACAGAAGCGGAGTTGGCGGAGGCGCGCAGGGTTCTTGATGAATTTGAGGAGAAAGTAAACGCTGTTGCTCCGGAAGACAGGGCGACGGATGTCTCGCCAAAGTTCTGGGATGACATTTCAGGGACCGAGTACGACCCGCGGAGAAAAAATAGCTAAGCAGATTGCGCGTTTTGGCCGGACGAGGTAGCCAGACCCAAACCCGCTAGGTCTCGCCCCGGTCCAGCAATCCCGACGAACCCAGCACCCGCTCCACCCGCACCTCGATGACGACCCGGCGCGGGTTCGGGCGCGGGGTGCGATAGCGCTGGGCGTACCGCAGTTCGGCATCGCGGACGGCGTCGCCATCGCTGTTGACCTTGGACCGGCCCTCCAGCGACAGCCACCGCGCGCCATCGACCTGACTGAGCACCGCCACCCCGCCACGGTCGGCGTTCACCGCCTTCTGCGAGCCGCCGGTGGTGATGACCCGCGCGATGTGCGTCTTGGGGTCGAAGGTGAAACCCACCGCCACCACATGGGGCGAATTGTCGTTTCGCAACGTGGTCAGCATGGCCAGATGCCGTTCAGACAGAAACGCCAGCGCATCGTCGGTGAGCCGGGTTGTGGTATTCGCCATCACCGCCCACGCTAGCGCAGGCGATAATCGCAGCCGTGGACGACACGGGCGCAGGACCAGTGCTAATCCTGGGCGGACGTAGCGAGATCGGCATCGAGCTGGCACGGCTCCTGGCGCCCGGGGCGACAGTGGTGCTGGCCGCCCGCAAGGCCGATCAACTCGACGAGCAGATCGCTGCGCTCAAAGCCGCCGGCGCGACGGCGGTGCACACCGTGGAGTTCGATGCCGCCGACTTGGGGTCGCACGGCCCGCTGGTTGCCTCGGTCGTTGCCGATCACGGCCCCATCGCCACGGCCGTGCTGGCGTTCGGAATCCTCGGCGACCAGTCCCGCGCCGAGACTGACGCCGCCCATGCGGTGGAAATCGTGCACACCGATTACGTCGCCCAGGTCAGCATGCTCACCCACCTGGCCACCGCGATGCGCACAGCCGACAAAGGCGAACTGGTGGTGTTCTCCTCGATCGCCGGCGCGCGCGTGCGTCGCGCCAATTACGTCTACGGCTCGGCCAAGGCGGGCCTGGACGGCTTCGCCAGCGGTTTGGCCGACGCCCTGCATGGCACCGGGGTCAAACTGCTGATCGCCCGTCCGGGTTTCGTGATCGGACGCATGACGCACGGTATGGATCCGGCGCCACTGTCCAGCACCCCCGCGCAGGTGGCCAAGGCCACGGCGCGAGCGCTGGCGAAGGGCCGGCGCACCGTATGGATCCCGTGGGCGCTGGGGCCCGCCTCCGCCGTGATGCGGGTGATGCCGCAGTTCATCTGGCGCAGGATGCCGCGATGATCCGCGCCGGTGACGATGCAGAGCGAAGCGATGAGGAGGAACGGCGCTCATGATCATCGTGGTCGGCATCGGAGCCGACGGCATGGCTGGGCTCGCGGAAACGTCGCGTCATGAATTACGCAGGGCAACAGTGATTTACGGGTCAAAGAGGCAACTCGACCTGCTCGACGACACCGTAGCCGCGCCGCGCCGGCAGTGGCCCTCCCCGATGTTGCCCGCCCTGCAGAACCTGCGAGACCGCCACACCGAAGACATCCACGTGGTGGCCAGCGGCGACCCGCTCTTGCACGGCATCGGGGGCACGCTGATGCGGCTCTATGGCCCAGACCAAGTCAGCGTGTTGCCGCACGTGTCCTCGGTGACCCTGGCCTGCGCGCGGATGGGCTGGAACCTCCACGACACGGAGGTGATCAGTTTGGTCACCGCGCAGCCGCACACCGCGGTTCGCCGCGGCGGCCAAGCCATCGTGCTGTCGAAAAACGCAGCCACACCGAAAGAGCTCGCCGCACTCCTCGACGCGCATGACCGCGGCGACTCCGAGTTCACCGTTCTGGAAAACCTCGGCGGCCCAACCGAACACCGTCGTGACGGCGCCGCACGCCACTGGGTAGACAGCGCGCCGGCGGACGTCGACGACCTCAACGTCGTCGCCATCCGTTACCTGCCCGACGAACGACTGTCGCCGCTGCCCGACGACGCGTTCGTCCACGACGGGCAGATCACCAAGCACGGAATCCGCGCGGTGACGCTCGCGGCGCTGGCCCCACGTCCGGGCGAGCGGCTCTGGGACGTCGGCGCGGGTTCGGGCAGCATCGGTGTCGAGTGGTGTTTGAGTTGGAGCGGTTGCAGCGTGGTCGCATTCGAACGTGATGAGCAGCGCCGGCGCAACATCGTTTACAACGCAGCGACTTTCGGTGTCGACATCGAAGTCCGCGGCGGCGCCCCGGAAGCGTTTGACGGGCTCGAGCCGCCGGCAGCAATCTTCATCGGCGGTGGTCTCACCCAGCCCGGCCTGCTCCACGCATGCCTCGACCACTTGCGCACCGGTGGTCGCCTCGTTGTCAACGCGGTCACCGCGGAATCCGAAGCAGCCCTGGCGCAGTCATATTCGCGTCTGGGAGGTCAGCTGCGGCGCTTCCAGCACTATCAGGGCGAGCCGCTCGGGGGCTTCACCGGATGGCGCCCGCAGATGCCGGTCACCCAGTGGGTGGTGACGAGATGACGGTGTACTTCATCGGTGCGGGTCCGGGCGCCGCCGACCTGATCACCGTCCGCGGCCAGCGGCTCCTCGAGCGATGCCCGGTGTGCCTGTACGCGGGTTCGATCATGCCCGACGACCTGTTGGCCCTGTGCCCACCCGGCGCGAAAGTCATTGACACCGGCCCGCTCACGCTGGAGCAGATCATCACCGAACTGACCGACGCCGACGCCGCCGGCCACGACGTGGCGCGGCTGCATTCCGGTGACCCGTCGCTCTACAGCGCCCTGGCCGAGCAATGCCGCAGGCTCGACGCGCTGGGCATCGACTACGACATCGTGCCCGGCGTACCGGCGTTCGCCGCGGCGGCGGCCGCGCTCAAGCGCGAGCTCACCGTTCCCGGCGTTGCGCAGACCGTAACCCTGAGCCGGGTCGCCACCCTGTCGACCGCCATGCCGCCCGGTGAAGACCTGACCGCGCTCGCCCAGTCCGGCGCCACGCTGGTCCTGCATCTGGCCGCAGCCCAGATCGACGCCATCGTCCCGCAACTTCTCGAAGGCGGCTACCGATCCGAAACACCCGCTGCCGTCGTGGCTTTCGCCAGCTGGCCGCAACAAGTCGTGCTGCGCGGCACGCTCGCCGACATCGCAGAGCAGATGCACCAGGACAACATCACCAAGACCGCCGTGATCATCGTCGGCGACGTGCTGGCCGCCGGCGGATTCACCGACAGCTACCTGTATTCGTCCGGGCGGGCGCGGGGGAGCGGGCACTGATGCGCGTGCTGTTGCTCGGCGGCACCGCCGAAGGGCGCGCGCTGGCGAAGGCCTTACATTCGCGCATCGACATCGTCAGTTCCCTGGCGGGCCGGGTGCCCGACCCCGCGCTGCCGGTCGGCCCGGTTCGCATCGGCGGCTTCGGCGGCGTCGACGGGCTACGGCGCTGGCTGCTCGACGAACGCATCGGCGCCGTCATCGATGCGACCCACCCGTTCGCGGCCACCATGACAGCACACGCCGCCCAAGCCTGCGCTGAGCTGCAGATCCCGCATCTGGTGCTGGCCCGCGCAGCGTGGGAGCCCGGCGATGCGATCGTCGTCGAATCGGACACCAAAGCGGCGGAAGCCGTCGCAAAGTACGACTTCTCGCGGGTGTTTCTCACCACCGGACGCTCGGGGACGAGGGCCTTCGCGGGCAGCGATGCATGGTTTCTGATCCGCGCGGTCACCGAACCCGACCCCGCGTCGCTGCCGCGCCGCCACCAGTTGTTGCTCTCCCGCGGCCCGTATCGCTACGACGGCGAGCTCGCGCTGTTGCGGGAACACGGCATCGACGCCCTGGTCACCAAGAACAGCGGCGGACAGATGACGCGGGCGAAGCTGGATGCCGCTGCGGCACTGGGCATTCCGGTGGTGATGGTGGCGCGCCCGCCGCTACCGGTCGGGGTGGCGGCGGTGGACAGCGTCGAACAGGCCGCCGAATGGGTAACGGGGCTGGGCTAACCGGTCAGGTCGTCGCGCTCGGCGTCGGCGGCCAGCAGCGCGTCACGGGCGCGCGCGACGCGGGACCGGATGGTGCCCACCGGGCATCCGCACACCGCCGCGGCGTCGGCGTAGGGGAGCCCGAGCAATTGGGTGAGCAACAAGGCTTCCCGTTGCTCGGAGGTGAGGCTCGCGATCATCGTCGTCACCTCGACCAGGTCTTCGAACCCCCGGGCGTGGCGGTCACCGCGCAGAACGTGTTCCGGGTCGGCCCCGAGGGCGGCGCGCGGCCGCGACTGCAGGTGGCGGATGTGGTCGGCCACGACGCGGCGCGCAATGGAAAGCAGCCAGGTCCGGGCGCTCGAGCGCCCGGAGAACCGTTCGATGGCGCCGATCGCGCGCAGGAACGTTTCCTGGGTGAGGTCGTCGGCGCTGCCCGCGTCGGACAGATATGTGACAAACCGCCACACGTCTTGCTGGGTGGCTTTGATGAAACTCTCTAGCGCCCGGTCATTTCCACGCGCGGCGGCCAACGCGAGCTCGGTAACGGCCTCGTCATCGCTTGGCGCGACCATGGCGAACCACCTTTGTTTCGCGGGCTGACCGAGTCTACGACGGCCTGTCGTAGGGGCTGCGGTGGGGTCGAGGGCCGCCCGGTTGATGGGCCATAGGTGACCGCGTCGCCGGGCAACCGGGGAGTCCGCCGACCAGGCGGCGTCGTCCGCCACGTCGGACGCGCCGGCTCGGTCTGATCGGACCCGTTCCCGCGCCACCAGCAGCGCGAACGCGAGGCCTAACAGCAAGGGCATGTGGCTGGCGATCCGCGTTGCCGTGACGTCGCCCGCGATTGCGTCGACGATCACGTATCCCAACAGTGCGACCGAATAAACGCCCGTAATCGCCGCCACCCCAATCGCGGTGACGGGCCAGACACCGGCGGCGACCATCGCAAGGCCCAGGGCCAGCAACCAAGCGGTGGACTCGTGCATCAGGTGCTCACCGGACATCGCGCCGTGCATGTGGCTCGACACCATCCCGAAATCGATGCCGCTGATCTGGGCGGCGGCGATCGCCACCTGGAACACACCGACAGCGATCAGGCCCCACCGGCGGTAGTGCGAGCGCAGCCAGCGCATCCGGCGCTGGTGCCCCGAGGACTCCTCGCCGATGCTCGCCATGATCTTCGCGACCAGGTCGGGCCCGTCGCCCGGCTCGACCGTGGCCAGCCGGCGAGTCTGGGCCGCGGCGCCGATGAGCCAGGAGCGGCAACGTCGGCACGATTCGAGATGGGCGTCGACCTGCTGCGCGAGCACCTGGGGACGTTCGCCGTCCAGTCGAGCCGAAAGCGCCTCACGCGCCGCGTCACACCGCATCCCTGCATCGTTGCGCATGCCCGGTCCGCGCGCAAAGAACAGGGAAATCAAACGACGGGAACTAAACCGTCTGGCAAACCGACCACTGAACGTACGCAACGCCAGCCCACCCCTGACATTCACCGAAGAGGTATTCGTGTTCGTGCCCGAAGGCCACCGACGATGACCGTCCCGATCTGGATCGCTTTCCCGCCTGAGGTGCACTCGACCTTGCTCAGCAGCGGCCCCGGGCCCGGGCCACTGCTCGCCGCCGCCGCGACGTGGTCGGAGATGGGCACTCAATACGCCGACGCGGCAGACGAACTCACCGGCTTACTGGGCGCCGTGCAGGGCGGTGCATGGGAGGGCCCCAGCGCCGAACAGTACGTCGCGGCCCATGCCCCGTATCTGGGCTGGCTGCTTGAAAGCTCCGCCAAGAGCGCGACCGCGGCCGCGCTGCACGAGACGGCGGCCGGCGCTTACACCGCGGCCCTGGCCGCCATGCCGACGATGCCCGAGCTCACCGCTAACCATGCGACCCACGCGGCGTTAATGGCGACGAATTTCTTCGGCATCAACACCATCCCCATCGCCGTGAACGAAGCCGACTATGCGCGCATGTGGGTGCAAGCCGCCACGAGCATGACCACCTACCAAGCCGTCAGTGAATCCGCCCTCGCGGCGGTTCCCGCCACCGCGCCGGCGCCGGCGATCGTCACCCCGGGCGGGGAGGCGAGCGTCGCGACCCTGCAGGCGGCCGACACCCAGCAGCAGGCGACCCAGACCTATCCGTCTTGGCAGGACCAGCTCACGGCATGGCTGCAGCAGTACACCAAGAATTTCGCATGGCCGGTGTCCAAAGACCTCAATCCCGGTGGCTGGCCGTTCCCGCCGGTGCCGTTCGTCAACGGCCTCGCGTCCTTCTTCGGCCAATTGGGCCTCTCACCGGCCCTCTCCAGCGCGCTCGGCTGGGCGATTTTCCACACGCTGATGATCTTCTGGCCCTTCATGCAGGCCGCGATCCAGATGGCCGTGGTGCTGGCCCCAATGGTCGTTTCCGTCCTGGGCGCCGCCGCGGCAGGTGGAGCGGCGGCGGCGGTCACCGCGGTCAGCATCGCGGCCCCGCTCTCGGTCGCCCCGCCGCTGCCCGCGGCCGCGCCGGCACCGGCGCCGATGGTGTCCGCGCCGAGTCCGGCCATCAGCACCGCGCCGGCAAGCGTGAGCAACGCCCCGACGATGTCCAGCGCGCCCGCATCGACGGTGGCCTCGCCGGCCGGCGCCGGACCGGTCGGCGGCGGGCCGGGCGCCGGTTTCAGTCCCACGGCCACGGACGGTATTGGCGCGGGCATGTCCGACGCCCTGTACGCGGTCGGACTGTCCGGGCTGGCGGCGCGCGGCAGCGCGAGCGGGCGGGCACGCCGCAAGTCCGAGGAGCCGGCGCTCGACGACGTCGACGCGCCCGCCGCGGCCGCGGCGGCGACGGCGGCCAAGAAGAAGGCCCGGGCCCGTCGGCGGCGCGCCGGGACCGCCACGGACCGCGCGTACCGCTACGAATTCATGGACCTCGACGAGGACCCGGGCGTGGACGGGGAAGACGCGGACACCGTCCGCGACTCGGGTCAGGGTGCGGGACCGCTCGGATTCGCCGGGGCCGCACCGAAATCCGGTGTCAACCTGCCCGCCGGGTTGGCGACGCTGACCCGCGACGGGTTGAGCGATGGCCCCACCGTACCGATGATGCCCAGCAGCTGGGGCAGCGACGATTAACCGACCGGGTAGCGCCGCGGTGTGAACACCCGGTCGCCGGAATCGCCCGCGTGCCACTGGGTTTGCGAGGAACCGACGATCAGCAGGCAGCGCATGTCCACCTCGCCGGGGTCGAGATCGGCCAGCCGCACCACGCGGACGTCCTCGTCGGGCCCAGAAACACTGCGGCCGATCACTACCGGCGTCCCGGGCTCGCGATGTTCCAGCAGCAGGTCGCGCATCGCGCCGACCTGCCAGGTTCGCGTCTTGGACGCCGGGTTGTAGATGGCCAGCACGAGATCGGCGGCGGCCGCGGCGGCCAGGCGCTGCGAGATGATTTCCCACGGCTTGAGCCGGTCGGACAGCGAGATCACCGCGTAGTCGTGGCCTAGCGGAGCGCCGACGCGGCTGGCGACGGCCTGTGCGGCCGTCATCGCCGGAATGACCCGGACCCGCACTCCCGGCCACTCTTTGGCCTCTTCCAGCACGGCGGTGGCCATCGCGAAGACTCCGGGATCGCCGGACGACACCACCGCCACGGCCCGCCCTTGCTCGGCCAACGTGCACGCCAGCCGGGCGCGCGCGGGTTCGTCGGTGTTGTCGCTGGGGTGCCGCCGTTGGCCGTCGCGCATCGGGACGCGGTCCAGGTAGCCGCCGTAGCCGATCAGGTCGGTGGCGGTGGCCAGCTCGCGCCGGCTCTGTGGCGTCATCCAGTCGCTGTCGCCGGGCCCCAGACCCACCACCGCGACGGTGCCGGCGTGGGACGACTGTCGTCCGCGGCGCCCGCCCGGCAGCATGGCCAGCGAGAAGTACGGCACGCCGGCCTCGTCCACGTCGGCGGCGGGCAGGATGCGCTGCCCGGCGGTGCTGGCGCGCTCGACGTAATAGGCGTCGTCAAGCTGTCCGGAAGCCGAAAGTGCTTCCCGTACAGCATGATACGAACGGCCCAGCTTCAGCACCACGGCGGCGTCGGCATCGGCCAGGCGCCGGGTCAGCTCGGCGACCGGCAGGGTGCCCGGCAACACGGAGAGCACCTCGTCACCGGCCACCAACGGCGTCGCGATGGCCGCCGAGGCGGCGCTCACCGACGTCACTCCCGGCACGATGACGGCGTCGAACCGCTGCGTCAGCCGGGTGTGCAAATGCATGTACGAGCTGTAAAAGAGTGGGTCGCCCTCGGCAAGTAACGCCACATTGCGGCCCGCGTCGAGGTGCGCGGCGATGCGGGCGGCGGATTCGACGTAGAAGTCCTCCAGCGCCCCCGCGTAGCCGCCGGGGTGGTCGGTCACCTCGGTGGTCACCGGGTAGACCAGGTGCTCCTCGCTCTGGCCGGGCCGCAGGTACGGTTCGGCGATGCCGCGCGCGATGCTGCGGCCGTGCCGGGCGCTGTGGTAGGCCACGACATCGGCCTCGCCGATCACCCGGGCCGCCTTGACGGTCACCAGTTCCGGGTCGCCGGGACCCAGCCCGACTCCCCATAGCGTTCCCCGGGCGGTCATTCGCGGTCGCTCGCGATCGCGTTGACCGCCGCCGCGGCCATGGCGCTGCCGCCGCGGCGGCCCCGCACCACCAGATAGGACATCCCGCGCGGACAGTCGATGAGCTCCTGCTTGGACTGGGCCGACCCGACGAATCCGACCGGACCGCCCAGCACCCCGGCCGGCGGGGAAACCCCTTCGTCGATCAGCTCGAGCAGCCGGAACAGCGCGGTCGGGGCGTTGCCGATCGCGAGCACCGCGCCGGGCAGCCGGTCGGCCCACAGCTCCACCCCGGCCGCCGATCGAGTGGTGTGCCGGCGCGCCGCCAGCTCGGCGGCGCGCGGATCGGCCACCAGCGACACCACCTCGTTGCCGGCCGGCAGCCGCGCACCGGTGATCCCGGCCGCCACCATCGACGAATCGCACAGCACCGGGGCGCCGCCGCGCAGGGCGGCGCCGACGCGCGTGACGACGCCGTCCGTATAGGCGACATGCTCAGCGACATCGACCTGCCCGCAGGTGTGGATCAACCGGACCACCACCCGCGCGATGTCGTCCGGGAAGCGGGTCAGGTCGGCTTCGGCCCGAATGGCCGCGAACGACTGGCGATAGATCTCAGCTGCGTCGCGGATGTAGTCGAGCACCCGATTACCGTAGCTGGCGGTATCCGTCGCCAGTCGCCAGCAGCACCTCACCGGTAAGCGGGCTGCCGCACCCGCGGTCGCAGCCGACGAAGTGGCGATGCACTCCCGCATCCCCGCCCAGCGCCGCGGCCGCGTCGGCCCGCACATCGGCGACCGAATGCGCGCACCCGGGGCTGCCGGTGCAGGCGCTGACGTTCAGCCAGGGGGAGTTCTCGTCGAAGACCAGACCCAATGGCGCCAACACCCGCAGCGCGACGTCGGCGACGGCCTCGTCGAGATCGCAGACCAACACCGATCGCCACGGCGTGATTACCAGCGGGGCCTCGATCGCCGCCAGGTATTCCGCGACGCGCGCGGACAGCACCCCCAGCGGCACCGCGGCGCCGAGCGCCACCCGGCCGTCATCCTGGTTGATCCAGCCCACCGGGGGCCTGGTGACCGCGGGAAATGGGGCGGCACCGAGCTCGACTCCGGGCAGCAGGCTTTCGATATCGTCCAATTCCTTGATGCGCCAAGCGGTTCCGCGCGTGGTTGCAAAGCGGTTCGCGATGACGACGAGCGTCTCGACCACCTCGCTGGCCGCGAGCCGGACACCCGTGTCGCGTCCGGTAAGCAGCAGCGCGCAGCCGTCGGGGAACGCGTGCACGCCGACATCGGCGCACAGGCCCGATACGTCGGCGCGCCCGTCATCGAAGCTGAACCAGAATCGGCCGCCCAGCCCGGCGAGGCCCGGCTCGGCGCAGATGGCCGCGTCCAGCTCGGCCACCCACGGCCGCACGTCGAGATTCCCGCCGGCGCGGCCAGACAGCGGCGACGCGACGATATTGCGCACCCGCTCGTGGGTCTCCGAGGGCAACAACCCGGCGTGGGCGATCGCCTCGGCGGCCGCCGCCACGTCGGTGATGCCGCGCACCTGCACGTTGCCGCGCGCGGTGAGCTCCAGCGTCGACAAGCCATATGTGCTCGCCACGTGTGCCAGCGCCGCCAGCTGACCGGCTGTCAGCATGCCGCCGGGCAGCCGGATCCGCGCCAGGGCACCGTCGGCCGCCCGGTGCACCTGCAGCGCACCCGGGCAAGCGTCGGCGTCGCGTGTCCTGGCCACCCGTCTACGGTACCGAGGCCGCAGAGGTATGAATTCTCGACACTTTCGCGAGTGCGTGACGGTCAGGAGGTTCCCGTCCGCCGGGCATACTCCGCGCGCTCATCGGCTCGGAGGTCGCTGGTGAAGACGCGGTCGGTGCCGACCGCACGTCCCATCGCTTCCGAGACCGGCTGCGGCATCAACCGCTGCACGGACACCAGCATGCCCATCGACGGCGGAACTATCACGCGCCGCTTGGGGTTCGCGATCACTCCGGTGACCGCTCGGGCGACGTCTACGGGCTCAGCATTCTTGAAGCCCCGCGCGTGTCCGGCGCCCGCGACCATCTCGGTGTTCGTCAGGGTCGGCATGATCACCGAGAAGTGGATGCCGCGCCCACGGTTCTCCATCCGCACGGAATCGGTGTACCCGAGTACGGCGTGCTTGGTCGCGCAATACGTTGCGATGCCGGCAGCCGGGAGCACGCTGCCCAGCGACCCGACGTTGACGATGTGCCCGCGTCCGCGCGGCAGCATCCGTTGCAGCGCAAGCTTGGTGCCCAGCATCACGCCGAAGACATTCACATCGAGCACCCGCTGGGTGATGGCGTCCGGCTCGTCAACCGCGGCACCGGCCGCGATGAGGCCGGCGTTGTTCACCAGAACGTCGAGTGATCCCAGCTCGCTTTCCACGGCGTCGAGGAATGCGGTGAAGGACGGGCGATCCGTCACGTTCATTCCACGGCTGACCGGCAGTCCCAACCGGGCACCGGCATCCTTGGCGGCGGCTTCGTCGATATCACCGATTGCGACCTTGGCGCCTAGACCGTGCAGCGCCGTGGCGATCGCCAGGCCGATGCCGCGGGCACCGCCGGTGATGGCAATGACTTTTCCTGCTACTGAATTCATCACGTCACGCTCCCTCGAAAGCTGGTGCCAGTCTCGCGCCGAACGTGCACTCGCCGCGCGAATACGGCGAAATCGTCGCACCGAACGCACGTTGGGTGGGTCTTTCCGCCGACCCGGGGGATTGATTCGGCTCCGCCCAGGGCACCCTCGTGTTCGTGCAGACAGTGGAGTACGCCCCAACACGTTTGGCCGATGTCTACGGCGACTCGACGCAACCCACCGTCCTGCTGTGGCACGGCATGCAGACCGATGCCCGCGCCGCGTTCCGTCCTCTCGCCGGGATGCTCGCCGAGCACGGCGCGGCGGTGGTGGCAGCGGACTGGAATTCACACGCCGACGACGGCGGGCGCGGGGACCTGCTGGGATCGCTCGACTTCGCCCGCAACTTCGCCGACGCCCCCGACAACATCGTGCTCGTCGGGTGGTCGATGGGAGGCGTCGCCGCGGCGGCCCTGACGCTGCGCGGCGAAGCGCAATTGGCGCACACCGTGTGCCTGGCGGGTGCCTTCATGGTCCCCGACCCGATCTTCGGTCGGCGCGTCGACGACGAGCTGTCGGCCGGCCGTATCGGCACGCCGTTCACGTTGCTGCACGGCCTGACTGATGACGTGGTTCCCGTGACGGCCAGCAGGGAGTTCGCCGAAAGCCTCCGACGGGTCGGCTGGCCGGTCGAGCTGGTGGAGCTGGGGGCCGATCACGGGTCCATCGCCGGCGCCGACTACGACCCGGTCGCCGACCGCTATGAGCCCGGCACGAGTGAAGAGGCGTTGCGGGTGGCCGGAGAGGTCGCCGCCCGGATCGCGGCGACGCTGCTGTACGAATGAGGGGTGGCTGAGCCGACCATCCTGCTGCTGTCGACATCCGACACGGACCTGATCAGCGCCCGATCCAGCGGCAAGAATTATCGGTGGGCCAACCCCTCGCGCCTGGACGAGAGCGAGCTCCCGAAGCTGCTGGAGAATGCGTCGATCGTGGTGGTCCGCATCCTCGGCGGCTACCGCGCCTGGCAGAGCGGCATCGACGCGGTCATCGCCAGCGGGGTGCCGACGGTGTTGGTCAGCGGCGAGCAGGCCGCCGACGCCGAATTGACCGGCCTGTCCACGCTGGCCGCCGGCATCGCGGTGCAGGCGCACATCTACCTGGCGCACGGCGGCGTGGAGAACCTGCGCCAGCTGCACGCCTTCCTGTCCGACACCGTATTGATGACGGGTTTCGGCTTCAGCCCGCCGGTGGTGACGCCGACCTGGGGCGAGCTGGAGCGGCCTGCCTGCGACGCCCAAGGTCCGACGATTGCCGTGCTGTACTACCGCGCGCAGCAGCTGGCCGGCAACACCGGCTACGTCGAGGCGCTGTGCCGGGCCATCGAGGACGCCGGCGGGCGGCCGATGCCGGTCTACTGTGCATCGCTGCGTACCGCCGAACCCGAACTGCTGCAACGGCTGGGCGACGCCGACGCCATGGTGGTCACCGTCCTGGCCGCCGGGGGACTGAAGCCGGCCACGGTGTCCGCGGGCGGCGATGACGACAGCTGGAACGTCGAACACCTTGCGGCCCTGGGCATTCCGATCCTGCAGGGACTCTGCCTGACCAGCTCCCGGGCTCAGTGGAGCGAAAACGACGACGGGCTCAGCCCGCTCGACGTCGCCACCCAGGTGGCGGTGCCCGAGTTCGACGGCCGCATCATCACCGTCCCGTTCTCCTTCAAGGAGATCGACGACGACGGGCTGATCTCCTATGTCGCCGACCCGGAGCGTTGCGCGCGGGTCGCAGGCCTGGCGGTCCGGCATGCACGGCTGCGTCACGTCGCCCCGGCCGACAAGCGGGTCGCCCTGGTGTTCTCGGCCTATCCCACCAAGCACGCGCGGATCGGCAACGCGGTCGGCTTGGACACGCCCGCCAGCGCGGTCGCGCTGCTGCGGGCCATGCGCGAGCGCGGGTACCAGGTGGGCGAGTTGCCCGGGGTCGATGCCAACGACGGGGACGCCCTGATCCACGCCTTGATCGAGCGTGGCGGCCAGGACCCCGACTGGCTCACCGAAGGGCAGTTGGCCGGCAACCCGATACGGGTGTCCGCCAAGGATTATCGCGATTGGTTCGCCACCCTGCCCGCCGCGCTGACGGACGCGGTGACACAGCATTGGGGCTCGCCGCCCGGCGACTTGTTCGTGGACCGTACCGGCGACCCCGATGGCGAAATCGTCATCGCCGCAATGCAAGCGGGCAACCTGGTGCTGATGGTCCAGCCGCCCCGCGGCTTCGGGGAGAATCCGGTGGCGATCTATCACGACCCGGACCTGCCGCCCAGCCACCACTATCTGGCCGCCTATCACTGGCTCGACACCGGATTCGGCTCGGACGCCGTGGTGCACCTGGGCAAGCACGGCAACCTGGAATGGCTGCCGGGCAAGACGCTGGGCATGTCGGCGGCCTGCGGATCCGATGCCGCGTTGGGCAACCTGCCACTGATCTACCCCTTCCTGGTCAACGACCCGGGAGAGGGCACCCAGGCCAAGCGGCGGGCGCACGCGGTGCTCGTCGACCACCTCATCCCGCCGATGGCGCGCGCCGAAACCTACGGCGACATCGCCCGTTTGGAACAGCTGCTCGACGAGCACGCCAACGTCGCCGCGCTGGATCCCGGCAAGTTGCCCGCCATCCGCCAGCAGATCTGGACGCTGATCCGGGCCGCCAAGATGGACCACGATCTCGGGCTGACCGAGCGGCCCCCGGAGGACTCGTTCGACGACATGCTGCTGCATGTCGACGGGTGGCTCTGCGAGATCAAGGACGTCCAGATCCGCGACGGCCTGCACATCCTGGGCCAAAAGCCGTCCGGGGAAGTCGAACTCGACCTCGTGCTGGCGATCCTGCGGGCCCGCCAACTGTTCGGTGGTGAGCAGACCCTCCCCGGGTTGCGGCAGGCGCTGGGCCTCGCGGAGGACGGCACCGACGAACGCACGTCGGTCGACCAGGCCGAAGCCGCGGCGCGCGAACTCATCGCCGCGCTGCAGGCCAGCGGTTGGGATCCCGAAGCCGCCGAACGCATCACCGCGGACACCGAGGTGGCAGCCGTGCTGCGGTTCGCGGCCACCGAGGTGGTGCCCCGGCTCGCCGGAACGGCCGCCGAAATCGAGCAGGTGCTCAATGCGTTGGACGGCCGGTTCATCCCGGCCGGCCCGTCCGGCTCGCCGCTGCGCGGCCTGGTCAACGTGCTGCCCACCGGCCGCAACTTCTACTCCGTCGATCCCAAGGCGGTGCCGTCCCGGCTGGCCTGGGAAGCCGGTGTGGCCCTGGCGGATTCGCTGGTGAGTCGCTACCGCAACGACCACGGACGGTGGCCGCAATCGGTGGGACTGTCGGTGTGGGGCACCTCGGCGATGCGCACCGCCGGCGACGACATCGCCGAAGTGCTTGCGCTGCTGGGTGTCCGACCGGTCTGGGACGATGCGTCGCGTCGAGTCGTCGACCTGACGTCGATCCCACTGGCGGAGCTGGGCCGCCCGCGCATCGATGTGACCGTGCGGATCTCCGGGTTCTTCCGGGACGCCTTCCCACACGTGGTGACGATGCTCGACGACGCGGTGCGGCTGGTCGCCGGTCTCGACGAGCCCGCCGACGACAACTACGTCCGCGCGCACGCGCAGGCCGACCTGGCCCAGCACGGCGATCAACGCCGCTCCACGACAAGAATTTTCGGCTCCAAGCCGGGCACCTACGGCGCCGGTCTGCTCCAGCTGATCGACAGTCGCAACTGGCGCGACGACGCCGACCTGGCGCAGGTGTACACGGCGTGGGGAGGGTTCGCCTACGGCCGCGACCTGGACGGCCGCGAGGCGGTCGACGACATGAACCGCCAATACCGTCGCATCGCCGTGGCCGCCAAGAACACCGATACCCGCGAACACGACATCGCCGACTCCGACGACTACTTCCAGTACCACGGCGGCATGGTGGCCACGGTCCGGGCGCTGACCGGGCAGGCGCCCGCCGCTTATATCGGTGACAACACCCGACCCGACGCGATCCGCACCCGCACGCTGTCCGAGGAGACCACCCGGGTGTTCCGGGCCCGCGTCGTCAATCCGCGCTGGATGTCGGCGATGCGCCGGCATGGTTACAAGGGTGCGTTCGAAATGGCGGCGACCGTTGACTACCTGTTCGGCTACGACGCCACCGCCGGGGTGATGGCCGACTGGATGTACGAGCAGCTCACCGAGAGCTACGTGCTGGATCCCGAGAACCGAAAGTTCATGGCCGAGTCCAACCCGTGGGCGCTGCACGGCATGGCCGAACGCCTGCTGGAGGCCGCCGGCCGCGGCATGTGGGAACAGCCGCAACCGGAGACCCTCGACGGCCTGCGGCAGGCGCTGCTGGAAACCGAGGGCGACCTGGAGGGCTGACCGCCTTCGGCTCAGATGAAGTCCGAACCGCCGTCGACGTTGACGGTAGCCCCGGTGACATAACCGTTTCGCCGCGATACGAGGTAGGCGGTAATGGAGGCGACCTCTTCGGGAAGTCCGGCGCGGCCGAGATCGCAGGGCTGGTGAAAGTTGTTGTCGATCCAGGTCATGACGTCGACCGGATCAGTGGCGTCGAGGCCGTCGGCGGCAAGGATGTCTTTGAGTGCCTCGGTGAAGCTGGCCGTCACGATCGTCCCAGGACATATGCAGTTGACTAAAATGCCTTCCTTGGCAAGGCTTTTCGACAAGTTCTTGGTGACGCTGGCCAGTGCCGCCTTCGACGCGGTATAGGCGACGATGCGCGGGTTCTGGCGCTGAATCGAGTGTGCGGCCAGCGTCACGATGCGGGCCCAATCCGCGGTCCGCAGCAGCGGCAACGATGCACGGATGGATCTGACGCCCGACATGGTGCCGAGTGTGAACGCCGCTTCCCACTGCGCGTCGTCCATCTGCTCGAAATAGCCATCGCCGGGCCCAATGGTGTGGACCAGACAATTGAGTCGACCCCAACGCTCCGAGATCGTCGCGAAGGCATCACTGATGGACTGGGGATCGGCCATGTCGACGCTGATTCCCACGGCGTCTGGAGCGCCGGCCGCACGCAGTGCCGTGACCGCCGTGTCGAGCGCGCCGCGGCCCCTGGCCATGACGGCCACGCTGGCTCCCTCGGCCGCAAGGGTTTCTGCGATGGCCAGTCCCATCCCTTTGCTCCCGCCGGTGACCACGGCGGTCGACCCCGCGAAACCGAGATCCATCATCGACTCCTTCGCTACTGGTTGTTGGAGCAAATCCGCTCGATTGCTTCCGGCGTCACGCCCAGCCCGCCCAGGCAGAAAAGCACACTGCGCCGGCGGAGATCGTCGCGGTCACAATCTCCGGCCGCCCACTGTTGGTCAATGGCCGCCCAGACCACGCCGTGAATGAATTGGGCGTCGGCCACCGGATCGATGTGGTGAAACATTCCGTTGTCCATGCCGCGCCGAAGTGCGTCACTGAGTGGTTCGAGGATCTCGGCGTATGCGGGCTGAACGAGAATGGGGGAGGCGAACATCTGGGATTGAGCCTCCATCGACAGGCGGCGCAAGTCAGCGCCGATGGTTTCGTCGAACGCCAGGTCGAGTCGCCCGTCAATCCATGCCGCCACCGCCTCGATGTCCGTCGTGGCACGGCTCATTCGGCGCCGCAGGCGCCGTTTCTCGACACGCGCGTTCTCCAGAAAGACGGCGGCAACCAATTCGTCTTTGGAGGCGAAATGCCGATAGAACGCGCGTGTGCTCAATCCTGCCCGTTCCAGCACGGCGGTGATACCGAGCCCGCGAACTCCATGCTCGCGCAAAGCGATCGATGCGGCCTGCAGGATCTCGCGGCGTACTGCCGGGTCGGGACCCAGCTTGTCGCGTCGCCGCGTGCGAGGAGCGGCCACGTAGTCATCCGGTCGCATCGTAGGTGGCGAGGTAGTCGGCGAACCGTTCGCGAACGCCTTCGGGCGTCAAGCCGTAGTCGGCCAGCTCATAGTCATGCGCGCCACGGGAGCCGGGTCTGTGACCCTTGGCCCACTGCTCTACGGAAGCCATCGTGGCGTCGGTGAAGCTCAAACCCAAGGCCTCGTAGCTGGTTCGCAGGGTAGGCACTGGATCGGTCTGCAAGTCGGCGAACGAGACGTCTGCGAATCGGTCGTCGCCGACGCGGCTGCGGAAATCCATTGCCCGCCGTACGGCTTCAACCCAGCTGTCGACTTGTTCGGCGCCGAGTTCGTTGGCGTCGTTGCGGTCGCTGCTCCAGCTGCGCACGTACTGAATGAGGCTGCACACCGATCCCATCACCTTTGCCGGGTCACGATGGCTCCAAAGGAATTTCGCGTTCGGGTAAGCATCGACGAGCGCGTCGAGTGCGAACATGTGCACGGGCGTCTTGAGGTGCCATAGACCCGGCGGGCAATGCCATTGCAACAGCTTGAGCACTCGCCGGTGAAACGTGTAGGTCCCGCGCATGTCGCAGTCCATCAGCCACGCGAGGTAACCGGGCGCGCGAACGGCGCCGTCAAAGTGGAAGGTGCGGAAGCTCATTCCCATCAGGTCCTGGCATTCGGTCGGTGCCGTTGGCTCGGAGTTATACAGCGTCTTCATGAGCGGGAACATGTCGTCGAGCATCTTCAGGCCGGCCTCGGCCTGTGCGATCCGCGGATCGGTGTGTTGGGTCGCGGCCTCCGGCGGCGGGGTGGGGGCTTGCGATTCCCACATCCGTAGCGACCGGAATTGCGGGTCGGCGGCCACCAGCTGACTCAAAGCGGTGGTCCCGGTGCGGGGTAACCCGATCACGAATACGGGTCCGTCGACTACCTCGTCGTCGATCTCGGGGTGGCGGCCGCAGGTGTCCTCGATTTTGAGGCGCTGAATCAAGGCGTTACTGATGGTGGCGTGCTGGATGATCCTGCCCATGTCGTTGAGGTCGGCCTCGGTGTTCAGCGCATCGACGATGCGCTCGAGCCCCTCGCGATAGTAGGGCGAACCGAAATCCTCGAGACCCGTTGCGGCGCGGGCGCCGTCTTCCAACTTGTCGGCGTCGAACATCATTGTGCAAACCTCTTGTGCACGGCGCGGCGACGCGCCGCGAGGACGGACCGACGCTCTTCGGGAGTGACTCTTGCGGTGTCCGGAGGTATCTCCGCATCAATCTCGGCAAACGGCACGACGCGGGTGGTCGGCGTCGGCGCCGTCTCGGTGCGCACACAGCGCAGGATGATCGGGCCGTTGCTGTGGCCGGCGGTGTCGAGCCAATTGGCGACGCCCGGATCGTCAGAGCACAGCACCAAGCGCACCATGCCATCGGCGTCCACGACGGCCTGATGGGCATTGAGGCTGGACTGGTGGCGCCCGTAATGGATCGTCTCCCACCACGGATTGCCGATGGAGAAGCTCCAGTAAAGACCTTGGGGCGGCTCCACTTCCACGATGAGCGCCTCATTCGGGCCCAGCTCCCACCGGCCGATCACCGGCCTGTTCTCCGCTGCCGCACCCATATCGGTGCGGTCGATCGGCGGCAGGAATCCGTTGGGCGGTGCGGCGGCGCCGAATTGCAGGAAGAACGCCAGATTGTCGCCGACGAAGTCACCGAGCGCGGTGATCTGCCGCGACACCGCCATGTCCGGATCAACTGATGGGTCGTCGGTTTGCACCGCTTCGCCGCTTCGCTCGATGCTCAGCGACGAGGCCACCTCGGTGTCCCAGTCGTAGAAGAAGTGCCGCACCGTCAACGTGGGATGGTCTCCCTCGATGCGCATCCAATTTCCCGGTCGGTCATCGGCTGATAGCACGACCTCGAAGTTGCCGTCCGCATCCACGTCGAGCTCATCCACCAGTTCGTTCGCCGTCGCGGCGACGCCGTTCATTGTCTGCAGCCCGACGTACCGCGCGGTGCCTCGATTCCCAAACAGGCGATAACTCTCGCCGCCGCGCAATACGGCACGGGTGTAGAGGCAGTCGGGGCACTCCATGCCCCAGGTCACCAGGTCGTCAGTGCTGGTACGGCGCACGCTCAGAACCGGGTGCGGATCGAACCGCAGCACCTCGTCGATTCCGGCGGCAAGCAACACCAACAGATGCCGGATGCCGGCGGCGAGGTCGATTCGGTTTCGGCTCGCCGGGTCGGATTCGACGGTCTGTGCGGCTTCACCTAGCCGGGCCAGCAGATGGGACCACGCTTGAGAAAGGTCCACGTTGCCGAGTTCTTCCGACAATGCCGCCTCTGCGATCGAGAACGGCAGCCACGCCAGCGGTGTTCTCGGCTCGCTCACGTTCTCCGCTTCCGTCGTGCCGCCAGTCTTAACTGAAAACAATATTTTCGTTTACGGGTGGCATGACTATCGCAGT
The DNA here is from genome assembly GCF_001665645.1 of Mycobacterium sp. 852002-30065_SCH5024008. NCBI lineage: Bacteria > Bacillati > Actinomycetota > Actinomycetes > Mycobacteriales > Mycobacteriaceae > Mycobacterium > Mycobacterium sp. 852002-30065_SCH5024008. The sequence continues at coordinate 44,506 of NZ_LZSZ01000102.1, forward strand.
GAGCGCTCACGATGTCAATGACGGGTGTGCAGCGTAGGTTGTTACCGTGACGCCCACATTCGCCGATCTCGCCAAGGCGCAGTACATCCTGTTGACCACCTTCACCAAAGACGGCAAGGCCAAGCCGACGCCGATTTGGGCTGCCGCCGACCAAGACCGGCTCCTGGTCATCACTCAGGAAAAGTCCTGGAAGGTCAAGCGGATTCGCAACACTCCGAGGGTCACGCTGGCCACCTGCACCATGCAGGGCCGCCCGACAAGCGAGGCCGTCGAAGGCACCGCCGCGATCCTGGACAAGGCGCAGACCGCCGTGGTGTACGACGCGATCGGAAAGCGTTACGGCATCGTCGGCAAGGTGTTCAATCTCTTCAGCAAGCTGCGCGGCGGCATGGAGAACAATGTCGGTCTCGAGCTCAGGGTGGCGCAGGCCTAGGGGCCTCATGGGCACCGTTCTCGTTCCGATCCCGGACCGCGACTTCGACCCGACCGAGGTCGCCGTCAGTTGGCGCGTCCTGACCCGCAACGGCCATCGGGTGGTGTTCGCCACCGAAAGCGGATCGCCCGGTGCGGCGGACGACATCATGGTGAGCGGCCGCGGTTTGGACGTGTGGTCCGCCCTGCCGGTGCTGGGCGCCGTCCCGGTGATCGGGCTGATGCTGCGCGCGAATAAGGACGGGCGCCGCGCGTACCGGGACATGTTGGCGTCAAACGAGTTTCAGCACCCAATCGCGTGGGCGCAAGCCGGTCTCGCCGGAGTCGACGCCGTGCTGCTGCCCGGCGGGCATCGCGCCCGCGGCATGCGCAGCTACGTCGACAGCGGCGTCCTGCACCGGCTCGTCGTCGACGCCTTCAAGCGGGGGGTCATCGTCGCCGCCATCTGTCACGGCGTGCTGCTCGCCGCGCGCAGCGTCGACCCCGCGACGGGTCATTCGGTGCTCTACGGACACAAGACCACCGCGTTGACGTGGGCGATGGAGGGCCTGGCGTGGCGATTGACGCGGTTCACCCGATTCTGGGATCGAAACTACTACCGCACCTACACCGAACAGCCCGGCCAGCCCCGCGGTTACATGTCGGTGCAGTCGGAAGTGACTCGCGCACTTGAAAATCCGACGGATTTCTGCGACGTCGTGCGCGGTTCGCCGGGCTGGCGGCGCAAATCCTCCGGGATGTCACGCGACACCGCGAGCGACTCGCGGCCCGCGTTTGTCGTCGACGACGGCAGCTACCTGTCGGCGCGCTGGCCGGGAGATACGCACACGTTCGCGACGGTCCTGTCGCGAAAGCTGGTGTGACGCAACTACGTCGTCGCGCCCGACGCCAAATGTTCGCCGAAGAACGCGAACACCCGGCGCCAGGCGTCCTCGGTGGCGGCCTCGTCGTAGCCGAAACCGGTGATCCGCAGCAGCGGCTGGGCGGGCAGTTCGTTGGCGAAGCTGTGCCCGACACCGGGATAGACCTTCACGTCGGCGGTGATGTTCTTGTTGGCGATGGTCTCGCGCAGCTTCTCGGGCGCGCCCCTCCCCAGCGGGTCACGGGCGCCGAAGCTGGCCACGATGGGACACGCCCCATCGAGCGTCTTGTCGAGGTTGCGGGGCAGGGGAGCGCCATAGAACGGCGCCGAGGCGCCGAACCCCTTGGGCGACATCACCAAAGCGAACTGGCCGCCCATGCAGAAACCCGCGATGCCGACCTGACCCGAACATTCGGGCATGGCTTTCACGTGATCGCGGGCCGCCAGGATGTCGTCCAGGGCGCGGCCGCGCTGCGTCTGCAGCTCTTTCATCACCCGGGTGATGCAGCGGATGCGGCCGCCGCGCGCGTACATGTTCGGGGTGATCGCCACATAGCCGGCCTGCGCGATGCGCTTGTTCGTCGACTCCTTATCCCTCCCGTATCCGAACGCGTCGTGAATCACGACGACGCCGGGCCACGGGCCTTTACCGCTGGGAAGGTCCAGCAGCGCGTCGATCGGTCCGTCGGGCGTGTCGATCTCAATCGTGGTCATAGCGTCATCTAACTGCAATCGCCCCGGACACCACCATGGGAACTTCGACGCCGTTGGCAGACGTTGGCTGGACATGCTGTCACGGCTGTTTCTCGTCTACGCCGCCGTCGAGCTGGCGGCGACCATCGCCCTGGTTTCGACGATCGGTTGGGGTTGGACGCTGCTGGCTCTGGCGGGCACCTTCCTGCTCGGATGGGGCCTTCTGGTGCCGGTGATGGGCTCGCACCTGCTTCGTCAGATCGGGCACCTGCGCTCCGGCCTGGCCGAACCGCGCACCGCCGTGCGAGACGGGACGTTGGTCACGCTGGCCACCCTGCTGGTCCTGGTGCCCGGACTGGTCACCACGACCCTGGGGCTCTTGCTGCTGATGCGGCCCGTCCGCGCGGCGGTCGGCCCCGGTCTGGCCGCGGTCGCGATGCGTGGGCTACGGCGGCGGGTGCCGCTGTTCGCCGACACGACGCTGTTCGCCGCGGGCGTGCGTCAGCGCGGCGGCGCTGCGGCGGACGACTACATCGACGGCGAGGTCGTGGACGTCCACGACATCAGGCCGCCCGCCCTACCGAACGAGCCGGTGCGGGGCGGATACCCGGGGCGGCCCGCCTGGGACTAACCACCGGCCCGCCACCACACGTAGTTTTGCCCTGTGAGCGACACGCTGCTGGTCAACGGCCGGGTGCACAGCCCGACCCATCTCGACGCCACCGCCATGGCGGTGCGGGACGGCGTGGTCGCCTGGCTGGGCAGCGATGACGTCGGCCGCAGCTCGTTTCCGGGCGCGGACGTCGAGGACTTGAACGGCGGTTTCGTGGCGCCCGGCTTCGTGGACAGCCACATCCACCTGACCGCGACGGGCCTGACGCTCAGCGGGCTCGATCTACGCGCGGCGAGCTCGCGCACGCAGTGCATCCAGATGCTCGCCGACTATGCGGCAGCCCACCCCGGCCGTCCGGTGTGGGGGCATGGCTGGGACGAGTCGTCGTGGCCCGAGAACAGCCCGCCGAGCACCGCCGACCTCGATGCCGTGCTCGGTGACCGCGCCGCCTACCTGTCCCGGGTCGACGTGCACTCGGCGCTCGCCTCGACGGGGTTGCGCCGGCTGGTCGCGGACCTACCGGCGGCGGTCGGCTTCGCACCCGACCGGCCGCTCACCGGCGACGCCCACCACCTGGTCCGCGCCGTCGCCCGCGACCTGTTGACGCCCGAGCAGCTGGCCGAGGCCCGCGCGGCCGCCCTGCGAGCCGCCGCGGCGGCCGGCATCGTCGCGGTGCACGAATGCGCGGGGCCCGAGATCGGCGGGCTGGACGACTGGCTGCAGCTGCGCTCCCTCGGTGAGAGTGATCGAGGCGTCGAGGTCACCGGCTACTGGGGTGAGGCGGTGACCACGCCCGCACGGGCGCGTGCGCTCATCGAGGAGACCGGAGCCCGCGGGCTGGCCGGCGATCTCTTCGTCGACGGCGCGCTCGGGTCGCGCACCGCCTGGCTGCACGAGCCGTACGCCGACGCCGAGGACCGGCTCGGCACCTGCTATCTGGACCCCGACGCCATTGAGGCGCACGTGCGGGCGTGCACCGAGGCGGAGGTGACCGCGGGCTTCCATGTCATCGGCGACGCCGCCGTCTCCGCGGTTGTCACTGCCTTCGAGCGGGTCGTCGCGCAACTCGGGGCGGTCGCCGTCGCCCGGTGCGGGCACCGCCTGGAGCACGTCGAAATGGTCACCGCCGAGCAGGCCGCCCAGCTGGGGCACTGGGGCGTCATCGCCAGCGTGCAGCCCAACTTCGATGCGTTGTGGGGTGGCCCCGAGGGCATGTACACGCGCCGCCTCGGCGCCGAACGAGGCAGTCGGCTCAATCCGTTAGCGCTGTTAGCATCCCAAGGCGTGCCCCTCGCGCTTGGTTCCGACGCACCGGTAACAGGCCTCGACCCCTGGGCGAGCGTGCGCGCGGCGGTCCACCATCGGACCCCTGGCAGCGCGGTCTCCGCGCGCGCCGCGTTCGCCGCCGCAACCCGTGGTGGCTGGCGGGCCGCCGGCGTCCACGACGGCAAGACGGGGACCCTGGTGCCCGGTGCGCCGGCCTCCTATGCCGTGTGGGACGCCGGGCCCCTCGACGTCCACGCACCTCGCGACGCCGTGCAGCGCTGGTCGACCGACCCGCGCGCCCGGGTGCCGGCCTTGCCGCGCTTGGGCCCGAACGACGCCGTACCGCGATGCCGGCGAACGGTGCATCGGGGCGCTGTCATCCATGGCTGAGGATTGGTCCGGCCGAAAGGACCGCCCTGAGGGAGCCGGCGAGGCCGACCCGGTGGACGACGACCTCGCGACGCACTCAGATACCGGCCCGGCAAGCGGCGCAGCCGCGTTGGAGGGCGACGACAAGCCCGAAGACGACGTCGACTCCCGGGAATCCGGCGCGCCACCGCTGACGGACCGGATGGCGGCCGCGGCACGCCGGGTGGGCGCCGGGGCGCTCGCGCGGCTGCCTGCCGTCCGGGCCGCCATGCTGCCGCGGCTGACCCGCTTGATCTGCGCCATAGCGGGCGGTGTCCTGCTCTTCACCAGCTTCCCGTCGCTGAACTGGTGGTGGGGTGCGGTCGTCGCGGCCGCGCTGCTGGCCTGGGTGCTCAAGCATCCGGCGACGACGCCGGCGGGCGGTTTGGGCTACGGGTTCCTCTTCGGGCTGGCGTTCTATCTGCCGCTGCTGCCGTGGATCAGCATGCTCGTCGGCGCCGTGCCCTGGATGGTGCTGGCGATGACGTGTGCGCTGTTTCCCGCCCTCTTCGGCCTGGGCGCCGTGCTCGTGCGGCAGCTGCCGGGCTGGCCCGTGTGGTTTGCGCTGGTGTGGACGGCCCAGGAGTGGCTGAAATCGATCGTCCCGTTCGGCGGCTTCCCATGGGGGTCGGTGGCATTCGGCCAGGCGCAGGGCCCCTTCTTGCCGTTGGTCCAGCTCGGGGGCGCCGCGTTGCTCTCCACGGCGATCGTCCTGGTTGGGTTCAGCGCGACCGCCATCGAGCTCGAAATTGTGAAGTGGTGGCTCGCCGGTAAGCGGGCGCAGCGCGGCGCCGACGAATCGGCGAACGCCGATGCGGAACCGCCCGCGGTGGTGCTGCCTGGCGTCTGCATCTGCCTCGTGCTGTTCGCGTCCGTCGTCGTCTGGCCGCAGGTTCGGCATGCCGGCACGGGATCGGGCGGCGAACCCTCGGTCACCGTTGCGGTGGTGCAAGGGAATGTGCCGCGGCTGGGTCTCGACTTCAACGCGCAACGTCGGGCCGTGCTCGACAACCACGTCCGCGAGACCCTGCGGCTGGCGGAGGACGTGCGAGCGGGACACGCGCCGCAACCCCAATTCGTCATCTGGCCGGAGGACTCCTCGGACATCGATCCACTGGTCAATGTCGACGCCGCGCTGGAAATATCGCAGGCCGCGACCGCGGTCGGCGCGCCGATTCTGATCGGCACCGTGTCGGAACTGCCCGGCAGCCCGCCGGAGAATCCGCAGTACACCAACACGATGATCGTGTGGAACCCGTCGACCGGACCGGCCGACCGGCACGACAAGGAAATCGTGCAGCCCTTCGGCGAATACCTACCGATGCCGTGGCTGTTCAGCCATCTCTCCTCGTACGCCAACCGCGCCGGGAACATGGTGCCCCGGCCCGGCACGGACGTCGTGCACATCGCCGGGGTGCCGGTCGGGGTGGCCACGTGCTGGGAAGTGATCTTCAACCGCGTCCCGCGCAAAGCGGTCCTCAACGGTGCCCAGTTGCTCGCCGTGCCGAGCAACAACGCCACCTTCAACAAGACGATGAGCGAACAGCAGCTGGGATTCGCCAAGGTGCGGGCCGTCGAACACGACCGGTACGTGGTGGTCGCGGGCACCACCGGGATCAGCGCGGTGATCGCGCCGGACGGCGCCGAGCTGGTTCGCACCGACTTCTTTCAGCCCGATTACCTGGACATCCAGGTGCGCCTGAAGACGAAACTGACGCCGGCGACCCGCTGGGGTCCCATCCTGCAATGGCTCCTGGTTGCGGCGGCCGGAGCGGCCATTCTGGCCGGGATACGGCACAATAGATGGTTCCCGCGTCCGATTCGTCGGAGGTCCGAGGCCCCGGACGAATCCCCGAACGCCGGTACGCCCCGGGGCGAAATCCCGCCCGACGAGGACGGGGACCAGGCGCCGCCGGAGGACGGCGGTGACTACACTCCGCTCCACGAGGGCGGCCAACGACCGTCGCGACACATCGGGCGACACAGAGGAGCTACATGACCACCGGCCAGCCGGCGCCCCGGGACCCGGGAAGTCGTCCCAGCGAGCGCGTCCTGGTGATCATCCCCACCTACAACGAGCGGGAGAACCTGCCGGTGATCCACCGGCGGCTGAAGGACGCCTGCCCGCACGTGCACCTGCTCATCGTCGACGACAGCAGCCCCGACGGCACCGGCGAGCTCGCCGAGGAACTGGCGGCCGCCGATACCGGTCGCACCCACGTGATGCACCGCACCGCCAAGGACGGCCTGGGCGCGGCGTACCTGGCGGGCTTCGCCTGGGGTCTGAGCCGCGACTACTCGGTGCTGGTGGAGATGGATGCCGACGGCAGCCACGCGCCCGAGCAGCTCCACCGTCTGCTGGACGCGGTCGACGCCGGAGCCGACCTGGCCATCGGATCCCGCTACGTCGAGGGCGGGTCGGTGCGAAATTGGCCGTGGCGGCGCTGGGCGCTGTCGTGGACGGCCAACACCTATGCGCGGCTCGCCCTGGGAATCGGCGTCCATGACATCACCGCCGGCTACCGCGCCTACCGCCGAGAAGTCCTCGAGGCGATCGGCCTCGAGGCGGTGGACTCCAAGGGCTACTGCTTCCAGATCGACCTGACCTGGCGCACCGTGTGCAACGGGTTCGTCATCGTCGAGGTGCCGATCACCTTCACCGAGCGTGAACTCGGCGTCTCCAAGATGAGCGGATCCAATATCCGCGAGGCGCTGATGAAGGTCACCCGATGGGGCATCGAGGGCCGCAAGGCCCGGGCCGGCACCCAGCGCGCCGACAACCGCAGCTAATGCGGTCGGGGGTCAGCCGCGGCGGCGTGACCGGATGATTTCGAGCCGCTCCTTGAGCAGCTCTTCGAGCTCCTCGACCGAACGGCGCTCCAGCAGCATGTCCCAGTGCGTACGCGGCGGCTTGACCTTCTTCGGCTCGGGCAGGTCGCCGTCGATCAACGTGCCGTCCAGGCCGTTCTTGCAGGGCCAGGTGCCGGGAATCTCGGCGTCGTCGGCGAACGGGACCTCGAACTCCTCGCCGTTCTCCGTGCGGTACCGCGCGATCTGACGCGGGGCCAGGTCGTGGTTGCGGTCGGTCTCGTAGCTCACGGCTCCGAGCCGGCTGCCCCTAAGGACGCGATCAGCCATGTTGCTACTCCTCTAGGTCTTTTGAACTTTCGGGCTGCTGTAATGCAATTCTGTCCGCTTGGCAAACGTTGCGGCGGTCCGCGTAGTTCCCCGGTTGGCGGGCGGCGTACGCGACGCGACCTTCAATGATACCGGGATGGCCGCGCAATCCCGACTAAAGTCGGCAGGCGTGAGCCGCCGTCCCCGCCCGCAGCCGTGTCGTTGGTGCGGTCGAGACGTGTCCGACGCCGGGATGGGACGGCGACGCCAGTACTGCCGCCAGTCGTGCCGGCAGCGGGCATACGAACAACGCGCCTCGTTGACCCGGGGCAGCGCCGGGACCTCGCTGGCCTTGCCTCCCGACGCGGTGGTCCTGTCGGCCGACGACGCCGCCGACCTGTCCGACCGGGTCTACCAGGTGCGGTGTGCGGCGGAGGATGTCGTGACCGCCCTCGACGAGGGAGCGCAGGCGACCGAACTGCGCGAATTGTGCGACCTGCTGATCAGGGCCGCGCGGGCGGCCGACGGCTGGCGCCGAGTGGGCGTCTGAGCCGTCCTGACCACTGCCGATGCATAGCCGGGTACAGTCGCGCCATGGACGGCGCTGTACTTGTATCCCGGCGTACCGGGGTCGCGAGATGCCCCGACACCCGCGGGCGCAACGGCGCGTTCCGGATCCCCTGGGACAAGGCGTGCCTCACGCCGAAGCCGATTCTCCTGTAGCAGCCGGGAGCATCGGACGTTTTGAAATACCGTCAGAGTTGGCCATACTCACCAGCGACATTCTTGGGCCGGAGAGCGGCACGGCATCGCATCGTGCAGCAAATTCCGTGACTCGGCGAGAGTCGCATCGGGGCAGCTGACGGCCAAGTTAGGCGAGAGGTAGTGATGGCGGATCAACTCCAGCATGCGACCGAAGCGCTGCGCAAAGCGCTGGTCCAGGTCGAGCGCCTGAAACGCACCAACCGTGCGCTGCTGGAGCGGTCGAGCGAGCCGATCGCGATCGTAGGCATGTCCTGCCGCTTCCCCGGCGGAGTCGAGACACCAGAAGACCTGTGGCAGATGGTGGCCGACGGCCGCGATGTGATCACGGAGTTCCCCAACGATCGCGGGTGGGACCTGGCGAGCCTGTACGACCCGGACCCCGACGCCCGCCACAAGACCTACGCGCGGACCGGCGGTTTCGTGGACGGTGTCGCCGACTTCGATTCGGGCTTCTTCGGCATCGCTCCGAGCGAGGCGCTCGCGATGGACCCGCAGCATCGGATGCTGCTGGAACTGTCGTGGGAGGCGTTGGAACGGGGCGGCATCGACCCCAGCGGGCTGCGGGGCAGCGCGACCGGGGTGTTCGCCGGGCTCATCGTCCAGGGCTACGGCATGCTCGCCGAGGAGATCGAGGGCTACCGCCTGACCGGCATGACCTCCAGCGTCGCCTCCGGCCGGGTGTCGTATGTGCTAGGGCTCGAGGGCCCGGCGGTGTCGGTGGACACGGCGTGTTCGTCGTCATTGGTGGCGTTGCACATGGCGGTGCAGTCGTTGCGTTCGGGGGAGTGCGATCTGGCGCTGGCCGGCGGCGCGACCGTCAACGCGACCCCGACGGTCTTCGTCGAATTCAGCCGCCACCGGGGGCTGGCCCCCGACGGCCGGTCCAAGGCTTACGCCGGAGCCGCCGACGGCGTCGGCTGGTCGGAGGGCGGCGCCATGCTCGTCGTCGAGCGGCTCTCGGATGCACGGCGGTTGGGTCATCCGGTGCTGGCGTTGGTGCGCGGCTCGGCGGTCAATCAGGACGGTGCATCGAACGGGCTGACCGCGCCGAATGGTCCGTCGCAGCAGCGGGTGGTGCGTGCGGCGCTGGCCAATGCCGGCTTGTCGACGGCCGACGTCGACGTGGTGGAAGGCCACGGAACCGGCACCACGTTGGGCGACCCCATCGAGGCTCAGGCGTTGTTGGCGACGTACGGCCAGGACCGGTCCGAGCCGCTGTGGCTGGGGTCGATCAAGTCGAACATGGGTCACACCCAGGCCGCGGCGGGCGTGGCCGGTGTGATCAAGATGGTGCAGGCCATGCGCCACGAAATATTGCCGGCGACACTGCATGTGGACGTGCCCAGCCCGCATGTCGATTGGTCGGCGGGAGCGGTCTCGTTGCTGACCGAAGCGCAGCCCTGGCCGGCGAGTCGCCACGTGCAACGGGCCGGTGTGTCGTCGTTTGGCATCAGCGGCACCAACGCACACGTGATCATCGAGGCGGTCCCGGTGCCCGAGCCGCTGGCGGACCGGCCGCGGCCCGTTGCGGTGCCGTGGGTGGTTTCGGCGAAATCGTTGCCGGCGTTGAGGTCTCAGGCGGCCAGGCTGGCCGGACATCTGCGCGGCCATGGCGAGCTGGATGTCGCCGACGTGGCCTGGACGCTGGGGGGCCGCGCGACCTTCGAGCATCGGGCCGTCGTGGTCGGAGGCGACCGGGATCGGTTGCTCGCCGGGCTCGACGAGTTGGCCGGTGACGACCCGACCGGTTCGGTCATTCAGGGCAGCGCGGTGCCGGCGGGCAAGAACGTCTTCGTTTTCCCCGGCCAAGGTTCCCAATGGCTGGGCATGGGGATCGAATTGCTGGACACCGCACCGGTATTCGCGCAGCAGATCGACGCGTGCGCGGAGGCGTTCGCGGAATTCGTCGACTGGTCGCTGATCGATGTCCTGCGTGGCGTCCCGGGTGCCCCGGGCATGGATCGCGTGGACGTGGTGCAGCCGGTGCTGTTCGCGGTGATGGTGTCCCTGGCAGAACTGTGGAAATCAATCGGAGTCAACCCGGACGCGGTGATCGGCCATTCGCAGGGGGAGATCGCCGCGGCGTATGTCGCGGGCGCGCTGTCGCTGCGCGACGCCGCTCGGGTGGTCACGCTGCGCAGCAAGTTGTTGCGGTCGCTGGCCCACTCCGGTGGCATGCTCTCGATCGCTTGCAGCACCGAACGGGCACGGGAGCTGTTGGCGCCCTACGGCAGTCGCGTCAGCATTGCCGCCGTCAACGGACGCTCGGCGGTGGTGGTATCGGGCGAAGTGGCCGCGCTCGACGAACTCGTCGGGTTCTGCGCCGACCTGGAGCTGCGCACTCGCCGGATCGACGTGGACTATGCGTCGCATTCGGTCGAGGTCGAGGCGATTCGGGATGAGCTGGCCGAGGCGCTGGCCGGCATCGAGCCGAGTTCCTCCCGCATTGCCTTCTTTTCCACGGTGACCGGAAACCGTTTGGACACGGCCGGTTTGGACGCCGCCTACTGGTATCGCAACATCCGGCAGACCGTGCAGTTCGACCAAGCGGTGCGCGCCGCATGCGAGCACGGGTATCGCACGTTCATCGAATCCAGTCCGCATCCAGCGCTCATTGCCGGCATCGAAGACACCGTGAACGACTGCCTGAAAGACTCGGCCGGCGACCCCGAGGCCATCGTGGTTCCCACCCTGGGCCGCGATGACGGAGGCCTCGAGCGGTTCCTCACATCGGCCGCCGCCGCATTCGTGGCCGGTGTGAGCGTGAACTGGCGTGGTGTGTTGTCCGGGGCGGGCTTCGTGGAGCTGCCGACGTACGCCTTTGACCGGCGCAGGTTTTGGCTGTCGGGTGAGGGCATCGGAGCCGACGCCGCGGGCTTGGGGCTCGGGACCAGCGGGCACGCGTTGCTCAGCGCGGTCGTCGAGCTGCCTGCTTCTGACGGGGTGCTGCTGACGGGTCGTCTGTCGCCCAGCCTGCAGGGGTGGCTGGGCGATCATGCGGTCTCCGGTGCGGCCGTTTTCCCGGGCGCTGGGTTTGTCGAGTTGGCGATCCGGGCCGGTGACGAAGTCGGCTGTTCGGTGGTCGACGAGTTGACGCTGCAGGCGCCCCTGATGTTGCCTGCCTCCAGTTCGGTTGCCCTGCAGGTGGTTGTCGGTCCCAGCGACGATTCGGGACGGCGCGCCGTCTCGGTGTTTTCCCGTGCCGACGCCGGTTCGGGATGGATATGTCACGCGGAGGGAGTCTTGAGCTCCCGGTCGATTGAACCCGGCGCCGATCTGTCGGTGTGGCCGCCCGCGGGCGCGGTCGCCGTGGACGTGGCCGACGGCTACGACCGGCTGGCCGCGCATGGGTACGGCTACGGCCCGGCGTTCCGGGGATTGACCGCGACGTGGGTCCGCGGCGACGAGGTTTTCGCCGAGGTGCGACTGCCGGACGCGGCCGGAGGTGCCAGCGGGTTCGGCGTGCACCCGGCCCTGCTCGACGCGGCGATGCACGCCGTCATCATGGCCCAGCAGGCGGCGGGCCAGCCCGTCGATGTGATGTTGCCGTTCTCGTGGCAGGACGTCTCGTTGCACGCCGCGGGTGCGACCGCGGTCCGCGCCCGGATTGCGCCGACCAACCGGGGCCCCCAGACCGGCGGGGGCGCTTCGATCTCGATCGAGCTCGCCGACGGGCTGGGCCTGCCGGTGTTGTCCGTGGGCGCGATGGTTGCCCGCCCGGTCAGTGAGCGGCAACTGCGCGCGGCGATGTCGACCTCTGGCCCCGAGCGACTGTTCGAACTGGCGTGGTCGCCGGCAACCGTGCCGGCCACCGCCGCCAACCCGGCCCCGGCCTACGAGATTCTGGAATCGGTTGCCACCGAACAGGATCCGGTCACCGCAACTTATGAGCGTACCCACCGGGCGTTGACCGCCGTGCAGTCGTGGTTGACCGAGCGCGACGCCGGTGTGTTGGTCGTGGCAACTCGCGGCGCCGTGGGATTGGCGGGGGAGGACGTCACCGATCTGCCCGGCGCGGCGGTGTGGGGCCTGGTGCGCTCAGCGCAAACCGAGCATCCCGGCCGGATTGTCCTGGTGGATTCCGATGTGCCACTGGATGATTCGGCCGTCGCGTCGGCGCTCGCGGCCGGGGAGCCACAGATATTGCTGCGCAACGGCCAGGTCCATACGGCGCGGGTGCGGCCGAGCCGCGCAGTCGACGACCTCTTGGTCCCCCCGGGTGACGGACCCTGGCGCCTCGGTATCAGCAGCGCCGGCACGTTCGAAAATCTGCGGCTGGAGCCGGTTCCCAACGCCGACGCGCCGTTGGAGCCGGGTCAGGTTCGGGTGGCCCTGCGCGCTATCGCCGCCAACTTCCGCGACATCATGATCACCCTGGGCATGTTCACCCACGACGCGCTACTCGGCGGTGAAGGCGCGGGCGTGGTGGTCGAAGTCGGCCCGGGTGTCACCGAATTCGCCGTCGGCGACTCGGTTTACGGGTTCTTCCCCGACGGAAGCGGCACGCTGGTCGCCGGCGACGTCCGCCTGCTGCAGCCGATGCCGGCGGACTGGTCATACGCCGAGGCCGCCGCCATCTCGGCCGTCTTCACCACCGCGTATATGGCCTTCGTGCACCTGGCCGATGTCAAGCCGGGCCAGCGGGTGTTGGTGCATGCGGCCGCCGGCGGTGTCGGCATGGCCGCGGTCCAGTTGGGCCGGCATCTGGGTCTCGAGATATTCGCGACGGCCAGCCGGGGTAAGTGGGACACGTTGCGGGCCATGGGCTTCGACGACGACCACATCTCGGATTCCCGCAGTCTGGAATTCGAGGACAAGTTCCGGGCGGTGACCGGTGGCCGCGGCATGGACGTGGTGCTGGATTCGCTGGCCGGCGACTTCGTCGATGCCTCCCTGCGGCTGGTTGCCCCCGGCGGCGTGTTCTTGGAGATGGGCAAGACCGACATTCGCGATCCCGGCGTGATCGCCCAGGAATATCCGGGCGTGCGTTACCGCGCCTTCGACCTCTTCGAGCCCGGCCGTCCGCGGATGCACCAGTGGATGATCGAGCTGGCCGGGCTGTTCGACGCCGATGTACTGCGGCCGTTGCCGGTGACCACCTTCGACATCCGGCGCGCCCGTGCGGCGTTGCGGTACCTGAGCCAGGCCCGCCACATCGGCAAGGTTGTCATGACGGTTCCGGACGCCTGGGCGGCCGGCACCGTGCTGATCACCGGTGGCACCGGAATGGCGGGTTCGACGCTGGCCCGCCACCTGGTGACGCAACACGGTGTGCAGAACGTGGTGTTGCTGAGCCGCAGCGGTCCCGACGCGCCGGGCTCCGCGGAGTTGATCGCCGAATTGGCGGAAGCCGGGGCCCTAGTGCGCGCGGTCGCGTGCGACGCGGCCGACCGGGAGGCGCTGGCGGCGGCGATCGCCGAAATTCCGGCGAGCCATCCACTGACCGGGGTGATCCACGCCGCCGGTGTGCTCGACGACGCAGTCGTCACGTCGTTGACTCCGGAGCGAGTCGATGCGGTGTTGCGCGCCAAGGTGAATGCGGCCTGGAACCTGCACGAGCTCACCCGCGATCTCGACTTGTCGGTGTTCGTCATGTTCTCGTCGATGGCCGGCCTCGTCGGGTCGTCGGGGCAGGGTAACTACGCGGCGGCCAACTCCTTCCTGGACGCTTTGGCCGCGCATCGGCGGGCCCTCGGGTTGCCGGCGATCTCACTGGGATGGGGGCTGTGGGATCAGGCCAGCGCCATGACCGGTGGGCTGGACGCCGCCGACCTCGCCCGCCTCGGTCGCGACGGGATCCTGGCCCTGTCTTCGGACGAGGCGATGGAGTTGTTCGACACCGCACTGATCGTCGACGAGCCGTTCATGGCGCCCGCCCGCATCGACCTGAACGCGCTGCGTGCCCACGCCGCCGCGGTGCCCCCGATGTTCGCCGACCTGGTCAACGCGCCGGCGCGGCGCCAGGTCGACGACTCGCTGGCGGCCGCGAAGTCGAAATCCGCTCTGGCGCATCGTCTGCACGGGTTGCCCGAACCGGAACAGCATGCGGTGCTGCTGGACCTGGTCCGCTCGCACATCGCCACGGTGTTGGGTAACACCACGCCGGAGGCGATCGACCCGGACAAGGCGTTCCAGGACTTGGGCTTCGACTCACTGACCGCGGTCGAAATGCGAAACCGGCTGAAAACGGCCACCGGGCTGGCGCTTTCACCCACCCTAATCTTCGACTACCCGACACCGAACGGGTTGGCGGGCTACATCCGTAGCGAACTCGCCGGGGTGCCACAAGAAATCACGCCCGCCCCGGTCGTTCGCGCCGTCGGCGACGACCCGATCGTGATCGTCGGCATGTCGTGCCGCTATCCGGGCGGGGTGAATTCCCCCGACGATTTGTGGCAGATGCTCATCGAGCGCCGCGACGTGCTCTCGGAGTTCCCCGCCGACCGCGGCTGGGATCTGGCCGGCATTTACAGCCCGGATCCCGATGTTCCGGGCACCTGCTACACCCGCACCGGCGGCTTCGTGGACGGAGTCGCGGACTTCGACCCCGCGTTCTTCGGCATCGCGCCGAGCGAGGCGCTGGCCATGGATCCGCAGCAGCGGATGTTCCTCGAGTTGTCGTGGGAAGCCTTGGAGCGGGCCGGGATGGAGCCCGGTGCGTTGCGGGGTAGCGCGACGGGCATTTTTGCCGGGGTCTATACGCAGGGCTACGGCATGGGCGCCGCCCCGGCTGCGGAGGGCTTCCGCCTGACCGGGCAGTCGTCGAGTGTCGCGTCGGGCCGAGTGTCGTATGTGCTGGGGCTGGAGGGGCCGGCGGTGTCGGTGGACACGGCGTGTTCGTCGTCGTTGGTGGCGTTGCACATGGCGGCGCAGTCGCTGCGCTCCGGCGAGTGCGACCTGGCGCTGGCCGGCGGCGTCACCGTCAACGCCACACCCGACATCTTCGTGGAGTTCAGCCGCATGCGCGGGCTGTCCGCGGATGGCCGGTGCAAGGCCTACGCGGGGGCAGCCGACGGCACCGGGTTCTCCGAAGGCGGCGGCATGCTCGTCCTGGAGCGCTTGTCGGATGCGCAGCGTCTGGGTCACCCCGTGCTGGCGGTGATGCGGGGCTCGGCGATCAATCAGGACGGCGCCTCCAACGGCTTGACCGCGCCCAACGGTCCGTCCCAGCAGCGAGTGGTGCGCGCCGCGCTGGCCAATGCCGGATTGTCCGCGGCCGAGGTCGACGTGGTCGAAGGCCACGGCACGGGAACCACGTTGGGCGATCCCATTGAGGCACAAGCGCTGTTGGCCACCTACGGGCAGGACCGCGCCGAGCCCCTGCTGTTGGGGTCGATCAAGTCGAACATGGGACACACGCAGGCCGCTGCCGGTGTGGCCGGCGTGATCAAGATGGTGCTGGCGATGCGTCACGATCTGCTGCCGGCGACGCTGCACGTCGACGAACCCAGCCCGCACGTCGACTGGTCGATGGGATCGGTGGCGCTGCTGACCGAGCCGCAGCCCTGGAAGGCGAAACGTCCGCGCCGCGCCGGCGTGTCGTCATTCGGCATCAGCGGCACCAACGCGCACGTGATCATCGAGGCCGCGCCCGTCGAGGCCGCGTCCGTCGTGGAACGCGCCACGCTGCCGGTGTTGCCGTGGGTGGTGTCAGCAAAGTCGTTGCCGGCGTTGGGCTCTCAGGCCACGCGGCTCGCCGAGCACGTACGCCAGCGCGGTGACCTCGACGCCGGTGATGTGGCGTGGTCGTTGGCGGGCCGGTCGAACTTCGAGCATCGTGCCGTCGTTGTCGGTGCTGATCGCGAGCGGTTGCTGGCCGGCCTCGACGAGTTGGCCGCCGGTGAACTCGGATCGGTCGTCCAGGGCACGGCCACGCCCGGGGGCAAGACCGTCTTCGTCTTCCCCGGCCAGGGCGCCCAAATGCTCGGCATGGGCATGGGTTTGCACGCCGCCTACCCGGTGTTCGCCGAGGCGTTCAACACCGTCGTGGCCGAATTGGACCGGCATCTGCTGCGGCCGTTGCGCGAAGTCATGTGGGGCCACGACGAAAAGCTCTTGAACACCACCGAATTCGCCCAGCCGGCGTTGTTCGCCGTGGAAGTCGCCCTGTTCCGGTTGCTCGAATCCTGGGGCGTCCATCCCGACTTTGTGCTGGGCCACTCGATCGGTGAGCTGTCGGCCGCGCACGTCGCCGGCGTCTTGTCGCTCGAGAACGCGGCGGTACTGGTCGCCGCTCGCGGCCGCTTCATGCAGGCCCTGCCCGATGGTGGGGCGATGATCGCCGTGCAGGCCACCGAGGAGGAGGTGCGCCCGCTGCTGCTGCCCGGCGTCGGCATCGCCGCCGTCAACGGGCCGATGTCGGTGGTCATTTCAGGCGTCGAGGACAAGGTGTCCGCGATTGCGGGCCAACTCCGCGCCGACGGGCGCCGCGTCCACCAGTTGGCGGTGTCCCACGCGTTCCACTCGCCGTTGATGGATCCGATGGTCGACGAATTCGGCACGGTCGCGGCCGGGCTCGCCATCGGCAGCCCGACGATACCGATCGTGTCGAACCTGACCGGCCAGCTCGCAGCCGACGACTTCGCTTCGGCGGCCTATTGGAAACGGCACATTCGCGAAGCCGTGCGGTTCGCCGACAGCGTGCGCTTCGTGCATTCGGCCGGCGCAAACCGCTTCCTCGAGGTCGGACCCAGTAGCGGGCTGACGGCATCGATCGAAGAATCGCTTCCCGACGCTCCGGTGATCACCATGTCGGCGCTACGCAAGGACCGCCCGGAACCGGTGGCCCTGACCAACGCGGTCGCGCAGGGATTCGTCGCCGGGATGGACGTGGACTGGCGACGTGCCATCGGCAAAGCCAATTTCGTGGAACTGCCCACCTATGCGTTCGAGCGCCGGCGGTTCTGGCTCTCCGGCGACGGTGCCACGGTCGACGCCGCGGGTTTGGGGCTCGCGCCCGGCGAGCACGCCCTCCTCGGTGCCGTGGTGGAACTGCCGGCGTCCGGCGGGGTGGTTTTGACGGGCCGGTTGTCGCCCAGTTCGCAGGGCTGGTTGGCCGACCACGCCGTGGGTGGCGTGGTTCTGTTCCCCGGCGCCGGATTCGTGGAGCTCGCGATCCGCGCCGGCGACGAAGTGGGCTGCGGCGTTGTCGATGAGCTGAATCTCGCGGCGCCGCTGGTGTTGCCGGGCTCCGGGTCGGTCGCGGTGCAAGTCGTCGTCGGCGGCGCCGATGAATCGGGTGCCCGTGCGGTGTCGGTCTTTTCGCGTGCCGACGCCGGTTCAGGCTGGTCGTTGCACGCCGAGGGTGTCCTGCGTGCGGGTGAGGTGCAGCCGAGCGCGGACCTGTCGGTGTGGCCACCGACGGGTGCCACCGCGGTCGACGTCGGCGACGGCTATGAGCGCCTGGCCGAGCGCGGATACGGCTACGGCCCGGCGTTCCGCGGCCTGACCTCGATGTGGCGTCGCGGTGACGAAGTGTTCGCGGAGGTGACCCTGCCCGCGGACACGGGGGTTTCGGCGGTCGGGTTCGGCGTCCACCCGGTGATGCTCGACGCGGCACTGCACGCGGTGATCTTGGCGTCCGATGGCGACGAACTCCCCGAAGGTTCGATGTTGGTGCCGTTCTCCTGGCAGCGGGTCTCGTTGCACGCCGCGGGGGCGACGGCGGTGCGGGCGCGGATCGTGCCGGTGAGTGATTCGGCGGTGTCGATCGAACTTGCGGACGGGTTGGGGCTGCCGGTGCTCTCGGTGGCGTCGATGGTGGCCCGGCCGGTGACCGACCAGCAGCTGCTGGCGGCGGTCTCGAGTTCGGGACCGGACCGGCTCTTCGAGGTCATCTGGTCGGCGCAGCGGTCGACGTCGGTGCAGCCTGTCACGGTATCGCTGTGGGGCGCAACGGAATCAGACGACCCCGTGACGCAGCCGTCGGCGGTGGTCTTCGAATCGGCGCCGGTGGTCGACGATGTCGTGGCCGACGTCTACGCGGCCACGCGCGCGGTCCTGCCGGTGCTGCAGTCCTGGCTGGCCCGCGACGGCGCGGGCACCCTGATCGTGGCGACTCGCGGCGCGATGCCGTTGCCGGGGGAGGACGTCACCGATCTTGCGGGCGCGGCGGTGTGGGGACTGGTGCGCTCGGCGCAAACCGAGCACCCCGGCCGCATCGTGCTCGTCGACACCGATGGCCGGTTGGACGACGAGTCCGTCGGAGCGGCGTTGTCGGTCGGCGAGCCGCAGGTATTGCTGCGCGGCGGGGCGGTGTACACCGCGCGGGTGCATGGCAGTCGCGCCGTCGGTGGCCTGCTGGTGCCTCCGGCCGATGGGCCGTGGCGACTCGGTATGAGCAGTTACGGCACGTTCGAGAATCTGCGGTTCGAACGCATCCCGGACGCCGACGCCCCGCTGGCGCCCGGGCAGGTTCGGGTCGCCCTCTCGGCCCTGGCCGCCAACTTCCGCGACGTGATGATCGCGCTGGGGCTCTACCCGGACCCGGACGCCGTCATGGGCATCGAGGCATCCGGCGTCGTCATCGAAACAGGCCCGGACAGCGCGCGTTTCGCGGTCGGCGACCGCGTGATGGGCTTGTTCCCCGATGGCACGGGCACGATCGGCAGGACCGACCAGCGCCTGCTCGCCAAGATGCCGGTTGGATGGTCGCACACTGCGGCCGCCACCACCACGGTGGTATTCGCCACGGCCTTCTACGCGCTGGTGGACCTGGCCGCCGTCAAGCGGGGCCAGCGGGTGCTGGTGCATGCCGCCGCCGGTGGGGTGGGAATGGCCGCGGTGCAGCTGGCCCGTCACCTGGGCCTGGAAGTGTTCGCCACCGCCAGCCGCGGTAAGTGGGACACATTGCGGGCCATGGGCTTTGACGAGAACCACATCTCGGATTCCCGCAGCCTGGACTTCGAGGACAAGTTCCGGTCGGTCACCGGTGGGCGCGGCATGGACCTGGTGCTGGACTCGCTGTCCGGCGACTTCGTCGACGCGTCCCTGCGACTGGTCGCCCCCGGCGGCGTGTTCCTGGAGATGGGTAAGACCGACATGCGCGAGCCGGAAGCGGTCGCTCAGGAACACCCCGGTGTTCGCTACCGCGCCTTCGATCTGTTCGAGGCCGGCCCGGACCGCATCGCGCAGATACTCGACGAGCTGGCCACATTGTTCGGCGACGACGTGCTGCGGCCGTTGCCGGTGACCAGGTTTGACGTGCGCCGCGCGCCGGCTGCGTTGCGGTATCTGAGCCAGGCCCGCCACGTGGGCAAGGTCGTCATGACCATGCCGGACGCCTGGGCGGCCGGCACGGTATTGATCACCGGTGCCACCGGGATGGCGGGTTCGGCATTGGCCCGTCACGTGGTCACGCGCCACGACGCACGAAACCTGGTGTTGGTGAGCCGGCGCGGTCTCGACGCGCCGGGCGCCGCCGAACTGGTGACGGAACTCAACGCCGCCGGCGCCCAGGTGCAGGTGGTGGCGTGTGACGCCGCCGACCGCGAGGCACTGGCCAAGGTGATCGCCGACATTCCGGTGCAACGGCCGCTGTCGGGTGTGATCCACGCGGCCGGCGTACTCGACGACGCGGTGATCTCATCGCTCACTCCCGAGCGGGTGGAGGCGGTGTTGCGGGCGAAGGTCGATGCCGCATGGAACCTGCACGAGCTGACCCGCGACCTCGATGTGTCAGCGTTCGTGATGTTTTCGTCGATGGCGGGGCTGGCGGGAGCGTCGGGTCAGGCCAACTACGCGGCGGCGAACTCGTTCCTGGACGGGTTGGCCGTGCACCGGCGCACGCACGGACTGCCCGCGATGTCGCTGGCCTGGGGCCTGTGGGATCAGGCCAGCGCCATGACCGGAGCGCTCGGTGCCGCCGATCGTGCCCGGTTCGGCCGCGACGGAATCGTCGCGATGTCCGCCGACGAGGCGCTCGAACTGATGGACACTGCGCTCATCGTCGACGAGCCGTTCCTGTTGCCCGCCCACATCGACCTTGCCGCCTTGCGGGTCAAGTTCGACGGCGGGACGCTACCGCCGATGTTCATCGATCTGATCAACGCGCCGACCCGGCGGCAGGTCGACGATTCGCTGGCCGCGGCGAAGTCGAAATCGGCTCTGCTGCAGCGCCTCGAAGGGCTGCCCGACGACGAGCAACAGGCGGTTCTGCTGGACTTGGTGCGTGCCAACATCGCCACCGTGCTCGGCAACTCCAGCCCCGAGTCCATCGATCCGGACCGCGCATTCCAGGAGTTGGGTTTCGACTCGCTGACCGCGGTGGAAATGCGCAACCGGCTGAAATCAGCTACCGGCTTGGCTCTGTCGCCCACGCTGATCTTCGACTACCCCAACTCCGCCGCGCTGGCCGGTTACATGCATCGGGAACTCATCGGTGCGGCCGAGCAACAGAGTCCCGCCGCCGCGCCCGGGGAAGCCGAAATCCAGCGCGCCGTGGGGTCGATCCCGGTCAAGCGCCTGCGACAGGCCGGGGTGCTGGAGCTGTTGCTCGCGTTGGCGAATGAGGCCGACGGCGGTCGAGCTGACGGACAGTCGCCGCCCGCCCCGGTGACCTCGGAGAAGGACATCGCGGACATGGACCTCGAGGATCTGGTCAACGCGGCGCTGATGGACGACGACGAATAGCCATGAACGTGCGCAGGGCCAATCAGTGAGAATCGCCGTCACCGGCGCCGGCGGCGTGCTCGGCCGGGGCCTGACCTTCCGCTTGCTCAGCCAGGGCCACGACGTCATCGGATTTGCCCGTCATCGACCCGAAAGCTGGCCCAGTGCGGCTGAATTCGTCGCGGCCGACATCCGGGACACCGATGCGGTCACCCGCGCGATCGCCGGCGCGGATGTCGTCGCCCACTGCGCGTGGGCGAACAGCCCGGGCGCCGACGCCCGGATCAGCCACCAGGTCAACGTCGAAGGCACCCGCAACGTTCTGCAGGCGATGGCCGAAACCGGGGCCAGGAGGATCGTTTTCGCATCGTCGCCGCATGTTTACGGCGGGGGAGACGCGCCGAAGACCGAGCACGATGCGAGAACGCCGGTCAGCGCAGACGGCCAATGCAAGGCCCGGGTCGAGGGGATACTCGAGGAGTCGGGACTGGAATGGGTCGCGGTCCGCTCCGCGCTGATTGTCGGCCGAAACGTCGATA
Organism: Mycobacterium sp. 852002-30065_SCH5024008; assembly: GCF_001665645.1. NCBI lineage: Bacteria > Bacillati > Actinomycetota > Actinomycetes > Mycobacteriales > Mycobacteriaceae > Mycobacterium > Mycobacterium sp. 852002-30065_SCH5024008. The sequence continues at coordinate 65,810 of NZ_LZSZ01000102.1, forward strand.
ATTGGGTGCGTCGGGTGCTGGCGTTGCCGGTATTCCCCGACGGGTCGGCCGACCGTCTCATGCAGGTCGTCCACCTCGACGACGCCCTCAGGCTATTCAACCGGGCGATCGTGGACACCGGAATCGGCAGTGGCCCGGTTAATCTCGCGGCCTCGGGCGAGCTGACCTTCCGGCGCCTCGCCGCGGCGCTTGGACGCCCGGTCGTGCGGTTGGGCTTTGAAGTCGCCGAGCTGCAACTGGTGCGTAGCGCGGCGTTCATGGATACCGCGCGGTTGCGTGAGCAGTGGGGCTTCCGGCCGGCGTGGAACTCCGGTGAATGCGTCGAAGATTTGGCGCTCGCGGTGCGCGGCCGGGTGACCGTGGGCAAGCGCGTGGTGTCGCTGCCCTGGCGGATGGCCCACATAGGCGATCTCCCTTCCGTCGACGCGCCGACAGAGGACGGGGTGAAACCCAATTGGGCTGGCCCAGCAGGAGATAACGGGGAGTTCGATACCCCGATCGACCCGCGTTTTCCGACCTTCCTGGCCACCAATTTGTCGGAGGCGCTGCCGGGCCCGTTCTCGCCGGCGTCAGCATCGGTGACCGTGCGCGGACTGCGCGCCGGCGGTGTGGCCATCGCCGAGCGGCTGCGGCCAGGCGGGATCGTCCAGCGTGAAATCGCCACACGGACGGTCGCCGTTTTCGCCCACCGGCTCTACGGTGCCATCACCTCGGCGCATTACATGGCCGAAACCGTACCGTTTGCCAAGCCTGCGATGATCGTCAGCAACAGCGGATTCTTCGGCCCCAGCATGGCATCGTTGCCGATCTTCGGCGCGGAGCGCCCACGCTCCGAAACCGGCCGCATCCGAAAGCAACTGCGGACCGTTCGTAACATCGGGGTATTCGGCGTCAACCTCATCGGCCTGTCCGCCGGCTCGTCGAAAGACACCCACGAGTTCGTCGCCGATGTCGATCACCTGGAACGCCTGGCCGACGACGTCACCCGGCTGGACGATCGCCGGCTGCTGAGCCTGATCTCGTTGGCGCGCGACGACGTGGTGCACGGCTGGGTGCTGGCATCCGCGTCGTTCATGCTGTGCGCCGCGTTCAACGTCCTGCTGCGCGGTTTGTGTGGGCGCGACACCGCCGCGCCGGCGGGACCGGAACTGGTCAGTGCGCGATCGGTCGAGGCAATGCAGCGGTTGGTGGTTGCAGCACAGCGCGACCCGAAAGTGACGGCGCTGCTGGCCGAACCGGGCGAGCGGCTGGGCAAGCTGGCCGTCGAGGCGCCGGAGTTTCACGCCGCCGTACTGGCCGAGCTGGCGCTGATCGGGCATCGTGGCCCCGCCGAGCTCGAGATGCTGTCGATCAGCTACGCCGATGACCCCGAGTTGCTCGTCCGGATGGTGACCAGAGCGATCGGCGTCGCGCCCCCGCCCCAGCCCCAGCGGGCCCGGATTCCACTGCACGCCAAGCCGATCGCACAGCTGGCAGCACGCCAGCTCCGCGACCGCGAGGTCCGCCGCGACAAGGTGGTTCGGGCCAATTGGGTGTTACGCGACCTCATGCGCGAGTACGGGCGCAGGTTGGTCGAGGCCGGAACGTTGGATACCGCCGACGATGTGTTCTATCTGCTCGTCGACGAGCTCGATGCGCTGCCGCCGGATGTCGGCGAGCTGGTGGCCCGGCGCCGTGCCGAACAACGCCGGCTGGCCGCCGTGGTTCCGCCGACCGTGTTCAGCGGCAGCTGGCAGCCAACCGCAGCGACGTCGGCGGTTCTCACCAGCGGTGGGACGCTGCGCGGTGTCGGCGTGTGCGGGGGGAGGGTGCGCGGCCGGGTGCGTATTGTGCGGCCGGAAACGATCGACGACCTGCAGCCGGGCGAAATTCTTGTCGCGGAGGTCACCGACGTCGGGTACACCGCGGCGTTCTGCTATGCCGCCGCTGTGGTGACCGAACTGGGCGGTCCGATGTCACACGCCGCCGTGGTGGCCCGCGAATTCGGGTTCCCCTGTGTGGTGGACGTGCAGGGAGCCACCAAGTCGTTGCCGCCCGGCGCCCTGGTCGAGGTCGACGGGACTACGGGCGAGATTCAGGTGCTGGAGCTGGCCGCGGAAGGGCCCGGTGCCCTTCACGCGTGACCGCGGGCCCTGAACTTGACCGCCGTCGACGCTTGGAGACACCGTCCGGTAGGGCAGCTATTGGGTCTTCAGAACTCCGCGGGGAAGTGTGAGCGGTAAATCGCTGTACGTTGCGATACCTGGCGGGGCAGCGACCACGGCCGGAATCGCGTTGACAGCCGGCATGGCCGTAATGATCATGCCCAGCACCATGAAGTCGGCCAGGGTTTCGAATTGAAAATCCGGTGGTGGGAGTAGTTGGATCGAGGTCTTGACAGTCGGCAGCCCTTGGACTTCCAGCTCATACCCCATAGTGTCCATCTGCCAGTCGGGGTCCAACGTCTGACCTTTGCGCCAACGGACGCGAATCTCGACGATGTCGCGGTCGCCGACGAATCCTCGCCAACGTGCGTCGATCCCGGCAACACAGCCCTTTTCGATTCGCCACGGACCAGGAAGATCGAGATCCTCTGTAGTTTGGGCGTATTCGGCCTCGCACCGCACATCATCAAGCTCGACACCCAGTGCGTCGGCCATCATGATCAGCGCATCGCGGAATACGCCTGTGCCTTCCGCCGTCATCGCCTGCAGTTCGGGGTTGTCGATGGGTTGACCGAAGCCCGCTGGCATTTCGGTCGCGGGAGAGTCGTACAGAGTGCTATCTCCGGACTCGGTGATCGTGATCTTGTCAATCCGATCACAGATCGTCGAGGACATGACGGCCATCAGCTCGGCGAACCCGGGATTGACGCCGCTACCGAAGATTGTCGATCCACCGCGCTCGCATGCATCGATGATGCGATCGCGACCGTCGCCGAAGTAGTGACCCGTGATGAAGGCTGCCGTGGTCACAACATTGACCCCAGCGGACAGTATCCGGACGAGCTGGTCGACATCGGGCCACATGGGGTTGTATATGACGCAGTCGGGCTTCAACTCGATAAGCGCATCGACGTCGTCGGTCGCCGCTATGCCGAGCGGCGCGATGCCCGCCAGTTCGCCGACGTCGCGACCCACCTTGTCGGGGGACCAGGCGTAGCACCCCACGAGGGCGAGTGCGGGATTCGATGCAACTGCCCGCACCGAACGCTTGCCGACATTACCGGTGGTCCACTGGACAATTCGCAGTGGAGACTTCACGTTATCGGGGTGGACGATCACGGCGTCTCCTTTGCGATCCGCAGCGGTAGCCGCGGCAAGGTGAGGTGGGTGAAACAGCGATTTCGCCCGAATTGTCACGGCGTCTGGTCCGCACATCGGGACGGCGTGCCAAACGCGAGCATCGCCGCCCCGAGCACGGGGATTGCCGCGGGCCTAGCGGTCATAGCGGCCGGTCCTTTTCGGTTGCGGTCGGTACCGCGTCGGCTCGGTCGAACTCAAGCCGCAGGCCCGTAGGCCCGCTCATCCCGAGAAGTGGTCGCCATGGTGGGGTTTCGGTGCACCGTACGTGCGGTAGACGATGCGCAAGAATCTTGAGTGCTTCGGAGAGCTCCCGCCTGGCGAGGTTGGCTCCGAGGCAATAGTGAGCGCCGCCGCCGAAGGTGAGGATGGGCGGCGGATCATTGCGGGTGATGTCAAAACGCGTGGGATCGTCGTAAACGGACGGGTCCCGATTGGCGGCGTAGGTGTTGACGATAATGAACGTCCCTGCGGGAAAAGTGTATCCGCCGAGTGTGACGTCATCAGTGGCGCTGCGCAGCGTGCTGCACATCGACGGCGAGTGGCGCATGGTTTCTTCGACGGCTTTCATTCCGAGCTCGGGACTGTCGCGAAGCAGCGCCCACTGTTGCGGATGCTCACACAAGACCTGCATCGACGCAGCCAATTGCGTTCGGGTGGTATCGGTTCCGGCTACTAGGATGCTGAATGCCAGCATTCGAACTTCGCCGGCGTCGAGGCGGTCGCCACGATCTTCGGCTCGGATCAGTTCGGAGAGAAGATCATCCGTCAGCGTCTTGCGTCGATCCGCGATCATCCCGTCGATGTATTCGTCGAAGGCGTCCCAGGCCTTGAGCACCTTGGGCTCTTCCTCAGCTAGATTGCAGTCGAAGCTGACTATCTTGAAGATGTCCTCCGCCCACTTCGAGAACAGCTTCCAGTCCTCCCGCGGCGCGCCCAGCAGGGCGCAGATGACCGGGATGGGATACGGTCGCGCGATCGCCTCGACGAACTCACAACTCCCCTCGGCTACAACGGCATCGGTGAGTTCGTTGACGACGGCGTGGATCGTTTCGTCCATCCGCGCGGTTGCCCGCGGCGTAAAGGCTCTCGACACCAGGCCGCGCAACCGGCGATGTTCGGCTCCCTCCATGCACAGGATGCTGCGTACGACGCGATCCCACAGCTCGCCCGACGTCACGCCGTGCGCGGTGAGGTGAATGCCCGGAGGAATCCCGAACCGCGGGTCGCCGAGGACGGTTCGGGCAAGTTCGTAGGAGAGCACCTCCGGCCCCACCGGACCCAGTGCTATGGGAGCCACCTGCTGGGCAGCCCGAAACTGTGGATAGATCTCCTGCGGTGTGTCCGTGACGTCGTAGTTCAACACCGGTAGATCGGCCTCGAAGATGCTCGGACTTGCCGTACCGACGGTCATGGGGCTCCATTCGGTTGATAGGGCTTGAAAACGGCGCCGAGCTGGGCCGCACCGGTAGGCCCGGCGGGCATCTCACCCGGATCGGGGATCATCGTCGCCGTGCGCTTGTCGACAATCGTCGAGAGGTTGTCTCGCACCTTCTCGACAGTGAGGTCGGTGTCGGTGTATCCCGCGGTCTGGCCGAAAACTCGTAGGCCCACATTTCCAGCGGCGGCCTCGAGGTTGGCTCCGGAGAGCTCGCAGTCCTCGTGAGCCAAGTAGATGACGGCGGGCGACACCAGGCCGGTGGGAAAGTGCGCTTCCATCATCGAGGTGAAGGGCGAAGTCTCGTTGAAGTGGCGGATAGCGGTGGTGTTGGCGGCCGGCCCCAACGCGTTGACTTTGATACCTAACGCCGCCCCCTCGACGGCCAGCCCGCGGGTCAATCCGAAGATGCCGCTCTTGGCCGCACCATAAATGGAAAGGTGCTCGATTCCGAACATCGCACCCGACGTGGTGTTCACGATCCGTCCGTAGCCCGCCTCACGCATGTGGGGCCACGCCGCCCGGCACATCCACACGGTCCCCATCAGATGCACGTCGATGATGCTGCGGATGTCGGCGCTGGAAATTTCATCGAAATGCACCATGAAGCAGACCCCGGCATTGTTCACCACGATGTCGAGCCGTCCCCAAGTGTCCAGCGCCGTCGCTACGACACCTTGCGCGCCTTCTTCGTCGGCAACGCTGTGCTGATCGGGAACCGCTTCACCGCCGGCGGCGACGATCTCTTCGACGACTTGCTCCGCGTTCGCACGCATGATTCCTCGCCCGTCGGGGCCCACGCCAAAGTCATTGACCACGACTTTGGCTCCCCGCTCGGCGAGCAGAGTGGCGTGCGAGCGGCCCAGGCTCGGGTGCTGGCCGCCCGCCCCGGTGACGATGGCAACCCGGCCATCAAACCGAAGTTCGCTCATGGCACTCCCTTTGGTGACTACTCAGGGCAAGTTGGTCGATAGGAAGGTCAGGGGCAAGCCGAACACCGACAAGTCGATTTCCTCGAGGTAGTTGCCCTCGCCCTCGAAGCCTTGCCGGAAGCGGGTGGCCGAACCGTAGCGCTTGGCGATGTCCTCGGCCGCTGACGCACCGGGGACCTGCAGCACCACGGTGAAGACGCCATTGCCATGACTGGCGAGGAATTCTGTCACCGAAACGGCTACCTCACCGGTGGATCCGGGGTTCGGACTGATCAGCTCGATGCCGCGATTCCAGTCCAGCAGTACGCGGATCCCGAGTTCGTCGAGATCGATCTCTTCGAAGCTGAAACCCAGATCAGAAAACAGCTGTCCCACAGCGTCATGGCGCTCACGCTCCACCGCAAAGACGACGTGATGCAACCGAGATGGCGAGTCGTTCATCTGCGACCTCCGCGTGTCATCTGGAGCCGGGTCGGGAAGCGGGAGGGAGGGAAGCTGCGTCATCGGCGGCCAAACTCTATGGGAAGACTCGTCGGCCCGCTCATCCCGAGCATGGGTTTCCACGGTGCCGGTCCGACGCGGCGGGCGTCGGGCAGTCGGTGTGCCATGATCTTGAGTCCTTCGGCGAGCTCCAGCCTGGCCAGATTCGCGCCGAGGCAATAGTGCACTCCGCCACCGAAGGTCAGCACCGCCGGCGCTCCCTTGCGGGTGATGTCAAAGTGATCGGGATCCTGGTAAACATCGGGATCACGATTGGCCGCAAAGGAGTTGACGAAGATGTAGGTGTCCTTGGGGAACGTGCATCCGCCAAACTCGACGTCTTCGTTGACGGTGCGGACCGTGTTGCAGACCGCGGGCGAGTGACGCATGCTCTCCTCGACCGCGGACATGGCGAGTTCGGGATGTTCGTGCAACATCGCCCACTGCTCCGGGTGATCGAGGAGTACCTGTAGGGAAGCCGCCAGCTGATTGCGCGTGGTGTCGGTTCCTGCCAGCAACAATCCGGCCACCGTCGACCGCAGTTCGTCTGCGTTGAGCCGGTCGCCTCGAAAAGTCGGGTCCTCGGCGCGGATGAGATCAGACAGCAAGTCGTCGGTGAGTTGGTGTCGTCGTTCCGCGACCATTTCATCGACATAGGTGTCGAGCTCGGCCCACCCGCGCAGAATCACGGGCATTTCGTCGGCGATGTTGACCGAGAAGTTGACCATCTTGAAGATGGCTTCGGCCCATCGTTCGAACTGGGCCCAGCTGCCGCGTGGCGCCCCGAGCAGCGCGCAGATGACCGGGATCGGGTAGTGCCGGGCGATATCGGTGACAACGTCGCAGCGGCCCGCGTCCGCGACACTGTCGATCAGTTCGTTGACCACTTCGCCGATGGTGTCGTGCAGACGCGCGGTAGCTCGTGGTGTGAAAGCCCTCGACACCAAGCTCCGCAGCCGATGATGTTCGGCGCCTTCGGCGCAGATGATGCTGCCGACGACCCTGTCCCAGAGCGGACCCGCGGTCACGCCCTGCGCGCTGAGATGAAGGCCCGGGGGAATGACGAATCGGATGTCGCGGAGAACGCCGCGGGCGAGCTCATATGAGAGGACCTCGGGCCCGAACGGGCCGATGGCGATCGGCCCCCGTCGCTGGGCTTCTCGAATGCGGTCGCAGACCTCGTGCGGCGATTCGCTGACGTCATATTCCAGCGTCGGAAGCCCCGCCTCGAAGACATTGGGCGCACCTGTTGTTGCGGTCATCACACGCATGTCCTCTCAATGATGGGCCAGCACTCCACGGGGAAGCAGTAGCGGCAGGTCGTTATAGGTGACGATGCCGGGAGGCGCGGCCACGACGGCGGGAATCGCGGTGATCGCCGGCACGGCGGTGATGGTGAGGCCCAACATGATGTAGTCGTCCAGCGTCGTGCCGTCAAAGTCCGGCGGCGGCAGGAAGCTCAGCGTGGTCTTGATTGTCGGTCGGCCCTGTACCTCGACCGTATAGCCCATGTCCAGCGGCCAATCAGGTTCCAGCGCTTGCCCTTTGCGCCACTGACCGCCGATTTCAATGATCTCCCGGCCAGCCAAGATCCCCTTCCAGCGAACGTGGATGCCCGCGACGCAACCCTTCGCGATGGTCCAGTCTCCCGGCAGGTGCAGATCCTCGGTGGTCCGGGCGTACTCGGCTTCACAACGGACCTCGTCGAGCTCAACGCCGAGGGCATCGGCCAGCAGTAACACGCCGTCGCCGAAGATGCCGGATCCTTTCTCGGTGACCGCCGGTAGATCTCGCTGGTCGATGGGATAGCCGAAGCCCATGGGGATTTCGGTCGCCGGTGAGTTGTAGATCGTGGTATCGAAGGATTCCAGCACCGACACCTTGTCCACCCGATCGGAAAGCCCCGCCGACACGATGGTCAACAGTTGGATGAAGCCGGGGTTGATGCCGCTGCCGAAGATGCTCGATTTACCCCGCCGGCAGGCATCGGCGATGCGCTCGCGTCCCTCGCCGAGAAAGTGGCCGGTGATGAACCCGGCCGTGCCCACCACGTTGACGCCCGCCTCGAGGATACGGACCAGCTCGTCGACATTCGCGAACATCGGATTGTAAACAACGCAGTCCGGCTTGAGCGCGAGCAGCGCCTCAACGTCTTTGGTGGCCTTGACATTCAGCGGCTTGATGCCGCACAGCTCGCCGACGTCCCGCCCGGCCTTCTCCGGCGACCAGGCATAACACCCGACGAGCTCCAGCGTCGGGTTTGCGGCGATGGCCCGCACCGAACTCTTGCCGACGTTGCCCGTCGTCCACTGAACGACCCGATAGCTCACGGGTGCGGCGCCGCGTGCTGTTGGGCGGCCTGGCGAGCGAGCCTGTCGTTGTGGATCTTGACGAGTTCGCGGAACCCGAGCCGGTGGTATTTCGGTATCGGCTGGATGCCCCACACATCCTGCGCTGTGGCCTTGCCCTCGGCACCCTCGGGCGGTCCGAACGGCGGGTAGGGATACTTGCATTCCAAAGTGTCGTTGGAGTACCGGATCTTGAGTAGCTCGCTGCAGATTTGGGTGAGGCTAAGCGTGGGGTAGCCGTAATAGACGGCCATGAACGGCAACGTGAACGCGCCTTCGAGCACCAGTGCCACCAGGCACACCAAGACGGCACGCTTGATCCATTTGTGCATGCGCGCGTAGTACGGCGTTGTCCCCGGCTCGAGATCGGCGCTCGGGGCGTTGTCTTCGGCGGTCGACGGTGCGGAAGGACTTGTCATGGCGCTGCTCCTTTAGTCGGAGAAGATTTCTCGATTGACGGTGTGAAGGTAGGGGATGGCGAGGAAAGGGGTGATGTAGAAGATGTCGTAGAGCCACCAGCCGATGACCGGGAATACGACGCCGGCGTAGCGCACGTCGGCGAACATGGTCATGTTGAACACGTAGGCGGACCAGATCACCACGCCCATCCAGCAGGTGACGACCATCCACTGATGGCCCCACCGCTTCATCTGTAGAAACCCGATCGCCGCGGCCACCCGCATGGAGAACACCGTGAGGATCAGCCCTGCCACATAGGCTTTCTCGCCCGGTCCCGCCGCGCCGCCGATCCAGAGCTCGTTGTAGTGCCAGAAGTAGCCGGCATCGAACATGTTGCCCCACCCCACCATCAGCACCCGGTTGATCAAGGTGTGGTTGGCAACCAGGTCCAGCGCCCAGCCCAGACTGTTGAGCATTCCGTCGATCAGGACCAGATAACCGATCAGCGTCACGATCATGGGCCGAACCGACAGGCCGGCGCGCAGCGCTTGGCGCTGCAGCCACACCCCACGCATGAAGATGGGAAACCCTATGAGCCCCGGAGCCCACATGCCCATCAGGGCGGCGCCGATGATCATCCACTTGTCGGCGCGGCGCTGTGCCTGGCGGGACTCGTCGTGGTGATCCTCAAAGCCGACGGAGCTCGCTGTCTGCGCGGCAACAGGATTCACAGATCCCACCACCCGCGGGCGAACGACATGTACAGCTGGATGCCGAACATCACCAGCAGGTAGCCGTAGATGAAGATTTGGAAGACGATGAGCGCCCTCTTGCGCTTCTGTTCCTGTTGGTCCATGCCGGGCTCCTTTCTCAGGGGGTTGTGCTCGGGGTGTCGGTGGCAACCAGGCTGGCTGCCGCGACTTCACGTAGTCCGTCGGTGACTGCGCCGTCGGTACTCAGTGGCGCGAGTATGCACGCGTCGGCCGCATCCAATTCGGTTGCGCCGGCGGCGATCAAGTGCGCGGCCGTGACCAACACCCTGGTCGACGGCGGCTCGAAGTGAAAGGCTTCGTCGGCCGTGCGGATGGCAACCGCGCATTGGACCAACCGCCGCGCCGTCGTGAGGGGAATTCCGGCCTCGGCGACAATCACTTCGGCCTCGAGCTCGGGGGGCAGATACCTCATCGCGAGTGTGACAAACCGCTGGCGGAACGACGGTTTGAGCTCCTTGAGCGAGCTGCGATATGCCGGGTTGTAGGAACACACCAGCATGAACTCCTCCGGTGCCGTCACGACTTCGCCGGCTCGGTCGAGGTACAGCGCACGCCGATGATCGGTGAGCGAATGCAGGATGGCCAACGAGTCGTGGCGAGCTTCGACGACTTCGTCGAGATAGCAGATCGCGCCGGCTTTGACGGCCCGGGTCAGCGGGCCATCGGTCCACACCACGTCGCCACCGGTCACCATGAAGCGGCCGACGAGATCGGAGCTGGTGAGGTCGTCGTGGCAACTGATGGTGACGACCGGTCGTTGCAGCAGCAGGCCCATGTGCTCGACGAAACGTGTCTTGCCGCATCCCGTTGGGCCGGTGAGCATCACGGGCATGTGCTGGCGAAAGGCCTGCTCGAACAGCTGAACTTCGTTGCCGTTGGCGAAATAGAGATCGGTGGCGGCGTTCATGCGGCGACCAGTTCACGATGGACATGGGCCAACACCCTCGGGAGCTCCTCTACGCGTCGGATTCGTTGCGACCTCCGGGGCCCGAACACTTCCGGAAGGGGATCGACGCGGGTGGGTCCCACGCCGAGGTAGTACGTCGACACCCCGGCATCGTTGGCCTCCTCGACGGCGTGCGCGGCATCCGCCCAGGCGTACCGGCCTTCATAGCCTTCATCGGAGATCAGGCCGTCGCCGATGACGATCAGCAGCCGACGCTCGGAGGGCTGCGCCAGGAGCCGGCTCGTCAAATGGCGCAGCGGCGCGCCGAGCCTGGTGTATCCGCGGGTGGACAGGCCAAGCCCGCTTGGAGCCACGAACCGGCGGTCTTCGAAGTCCTTGAGGCAATGGACCTCGACCCGATGGCGGGTATTGCCGGTGAATACAAAGACGCCGTGTCGCTCGCGCGCCAGTGTCATGGCGCACGAAAGCGCGTCGGCACAGGCCAATTCCAGTCGGAAGATTCGCCCGCCGTGCACCCCGAGCGAGGAACTGCCGTCGAGCAACACGGCGGTGGTGACGTCGCGGCTGCTGGGCAGCAACTCGCGGAATATCTTCGGCTCCTTGGCTTCGCCGGTGGTCAGGTCGATGTAGTGGTTGACGTATTGGTCGACGTCGAGGTCGGAGCCGTCTTCGAGGCGATTTGTCATGGCGCGATGGGTGTGTTCTTCGAACCACTTCCGTACGTCGACCGCTACGGGCACCGGACGGCGACTGCGCCGGGCGTCTGCACGCTCGATCACGGCGACGTGATCGCGCATGAATCGCTGTGTCCACATGTTCCATTCGGGGTAGGGAATCCCGGGCCGGTGTTCGGGAGTGACGTCGAAATCGTTGTCCTGGGGCCGGCTCGGCGGCGGCAGGTTGGGATTGCGGACGCCGCCGTCGCCGCCGACGGGAACCGAGTACGGCCGCGGAAGGCGCTTTTGCGTTGTCGTCCATGGCATCCTGCCGAAGCTGCGGCGCAACCGGTCGGTCACACCCTGCGGCATCGTGTAGGCGAGCGGCAGATTGCCCAGCAGTGGATGAACCGTCAATGCCTGCTCTGTGGCCGCCAACGCAATTGCCCGGTTGAGCATGTGTTCCGCGGCCATATCGCCGGTTTCGGGGTCGATCTCCGGGAGCAGCCGCTGCAGCTCGGGCAGCAGGCCCGGCCATCGCGATGCTATCCAGCCGAGTGCGACGCCGCCTTCGACAAGCGTGAGCGCACGCAGTTCCCGAGCGGACAACTCGTTCAGACGATATTCGGTGATCCGTTCTTTTGACGGCGAACATTGAAGGGCCACACCGCATGTCAGGGTTCTGCGTGTCCAATCGGACATTCCGGGGTAGGGGACGTGAACGAACGTCAGCGCTGCGTTCAGACCGAAGCGACGCCGGTCACCGGTGACCAGCCGGACGCCCTCGCGACGTTGCTCACTGAGCGCGACCGCCGTCACGGAGCAGCTCCGTTCCAGGGCCATCGCCTGGGAATCTTCGGCCATTAGCCGGAATCCCATGCGTTCCGGCGGCCCGGTCCACCGTTCAGAACGTACCGATGTTGGAGAACAGCCAATACCAGAACCAGATGATCAGGCCGGTGCCGCCCCACGCGGCGACGTAGCGAAGGATTTCCCACACATAGCCCACGATTTGACCTCCTCGGTGACGTAGTCATGCGATGCGTGCTGAGATCTCGAAAACTGTCTCGGTACACCGAGACTCCCCGGCGATCGGCTTGTCGACTGGATTCCACGTCGCGCATATCAGTCGGAGAAGAGTTCGCGGTTGACGGTGTGCAAATAGGGGATCGCCAGGAACGGGGTGATGTAGAAGATGTCGTAGAGCCACCAGCCGACGACCGGCAGAACGACGCCGGCGAAGCGCACGTCGGCGAACATGGTCATGTTGAAGACGTAGGTAATCCAGATCACCACGCCCATCCAGCAGGTGACGACCATCCACTGATGGCCCCAGCGCTTCATCTGCAGGAAGCCGATCGCCGCCGCGATTCGCATGGTGAAGACCGTCAGGATGAGACCGACCTCCATGGCTTTTTCGCCAGGACCGGCCGCGCCACCGACCCAAAGCTCGTTGTAGTGCCAGAAGTAACCGGCGTCGAACATGTTGCCCCACCCGTTCAGCAGCACACGGGCCAGCAGAGTATGGCTTGCCACCAGGTCGAGTGCCCATCCGACAGTGTTGATCGCGGCGTCGATGATGACCAGGTAGCCGAGCAATGTGACCAGCATTGGACGGACGGAAAGCCCATCCCGTTGGGCTCGGCGCAGTAACCGCACTCCCCAGAGGAACAGCGGCAGGCCGAAGACGCCGAGGGCGGCGGTGCCGATCAGGAGACTGCCGGAGATAAGCCATTTGTCGGCCTGACGCTGCGCCAGTTGGGACCGTTCCAAGTGCTCGTCGAACGTCAGACCCGTTGCGGCGCCGCCGGTTTCCGCCGAGGCCCGTGCGATGCCGCCGGCAGTGCGTTGGTGCAGCTTCGGCAGGTTCACAATCCTCCGCGTCATCGAGGCCGATTGGGTTCGCTCGTGAACTATACAGACTGACTGTAGTCAGCGTAAAGTGCCGGCACGGGTCCGCGAGAGTGAGGCGTGAGGCGTCACTGAGCTAAGGGTGGCAGCATGTTCGCCGGCGGAATGTCCTCCAGGGCAACCAGGCCCGCTGGGGCTTCGCACACCCAGTTGATCGCGTTCAGGACGCGCGCTGCGGTCGACATGCATGCGGCGTCTGTGGAGTCCAGCAGCGGATGAGATACATGGGTGTTGATTTCCACCCGAGGGTCTCCCTCGACGGTTACTCGGTGAACTCCGGTGAGACCTTCTGGCGGGTAGACCCAATCGGGTCCTGCAGCGTTTGTGAGCCGAGTGACGTGTTCGATGGTGATCACCGGCTCCCCGTTGAGGACGCCTTCGACAGCGAATCGAACGGCGGCCCGACCTCCCGGATCGACGGTCATCATCGTGCATGCGATCGGCTCTGGGGTGTACCAACTTTCGGTTCGCTGACGCGTTTCGTCGAGCTCTATCCCCATCAGGTCGGCCAGCCTACGTACCTGCCCGCCCCACATGAAATCTACGATCCCCGGTTGAAATAGCAGAGGTGGATCATCGTCGGGCCTCTTGTTGAAGCCCATTCCCTCACCGGTGAACTCGGCATCGTCATAGTTTCCGTAGTCGAATATCTCTTGCACCGTCACCGAGCGCACACGGGTCACCAGGCTTAGAGCTGCGTGAGTGAGAGTATCTGCCGAGAAACCGGGATCAACCCCATTGACGTATAGCGACGAGCTGCCCTTCTCGCACGCCCGGATCAGAGGATCCCGTATCCAGTCCTGCGCGTAGGTTGGTGCCACCAGCCAGACCAACGAGCTCCCAACGACGTTGGTGCCAGCGGACAGGAATTGCGACATCTGATCGATTACTTCCATCGGCCGGGTTTCGGCCTGCGGAGTGAAGACGACGCAGTCCGCCCGTAGGTCGACGAGTGCGTCGATGTCGTCCGTCGCGATAACGCCCGTGACTTGGTTTATTCCGCAAAGGTCGGCGGCGTCGCGCCCGACCTTCTCGGGGCTGGCGGCGTGTACGCCGACCAGTTCGAGGTCTGGCCGTTCAATGATTGTCTTCAGCGAGTGTCGGCCGACGTTGCCTGTCGAGAACTGGATCACCCTGCGCACTGCTTGTCTCCATTCGCTCCAGTCGCGGCCAATTGCCTGCGCCTTGTTCGACCGGTCCGTCCGGTGCTGCTAATCGGCGACGCCGATCAAACCGAGCCTGGAAAACGTGTCCCGAACGCCTTCCTTCCAGTGCTGCGAGCACTTGCCGATGAGTTGCTCACGGCGGGTGTTGTCGGACCAGAAGCTGTCGAAACTGACGGGCGACTCGACAAAACTTGCGGTCACCCCCGTGAGTTCGGCGACGTATTCACCCATCTGCTGGTCCGTGACCGGGTCATCTCCGCCCCAGTTGACGATCGTCGCAGGGACAGTGGCGATTTCAAGCAGCTTGTGCGCTTGGTCGGCGATGTCGACGCCCCCGATAGGTGACCCGATGTTGTGGTAGCCCAACGGAATGAGCCAGGGTTGTCCACCCTTAAAGGTCTGGTATTGCATGACGGGAAGCCCACCATGACCCGTCCAGCTGTACCCAACGTTCATCCTGGCGATGGTGGTGGGGAGGTCCAACATGCGTGCGGCGGCACGAACGCTGCCCTCGGAGGTGATCTTTGCGATCGGATAGACCTCGGCATAGCTGGCGAGACCGCCGAGCGGGTCGGTCTCCGCGTAAGCGTGGTTGGGATGATCTGCGTGAGGCTTATAGACACACGTGCTAGAGACGTGAAGAAACGCCTTCGCCTTGCGGCAGTGCTGCATCAGTAGCGCAGATCCTTCTGCGTTGTTGGTAATCGCTTGGTCGTAGTCAGGGCTGAGGTTCAGGGCCGAATGGACCACGTGGGTGAAGTCGTCCGGCAGCGACGAGTTGTCGCCCGTGTCCATGTCCCATACGCAAGTCTTGATTCCAAGCGCCTCGAGTTCTGCTCTTCGGTCTGGATTGCTGAACCGCGCCGCGATCCACACCTCATTGCGCTTGGCGAAGTCCTCGGCAATCGGGCCGGCGATCTGACCTGTGCCTCCGGTCACGAGGATCTTGCGGTCTTGCAGCATGCAGCAACCCCTTCGCTCGCCGATGAATGACATCGCGCACTGACTGTACTCAGTGAAGGCGCGCAGTAGTCAAGGGAAGAGCTTTTCAAACAAGCTCGAATGCCACTTCGGAGGGCTTCACGGCCGACACGTCTGGGCATTATTACTGACAAGAGTCAGGCGGTAATCGTTGACACCATGTTGGCGAGGTGCCTACGCTCAGCCGCTAAGGCTTGGTGAATTGTCTGCGAGCTAGCCTCTGCGGCCGGCATGATGCTGCCGGCAAAGAGCCCGCTCGTTCGTCATAACGTTGCCCGGGCATGCAAAGGAGTAGCAATGACGCTGACCCAAGAATCAACAGTCACGGGAAAATCGCCGGCCGAGAAGAAGTACCGCGTCATCCAGTGGGGCGTCGGCAACGTCGGAACGGTGGCGCTGCGCCATTTCGCCCATAACCCGGCCTACGAACTGGTCGGGGTGCTCTGCAATCGTCCGGAGAAGGTCGGCAAGGACGCCGGCGAGCTTTGCGGCAAACCACCGACTGGAGTGCTCGCTACCGATGACAAGACGGTCATCGAGGCTCTCGATGCGGATTGCGTGTTCTACGCGCCGCTGTGGTCTGATCCCGACGAAGTCTGCCGCCTGCTGCGCGGTGGGAAGAACGTGGTCGCGTCGGGCGGCGCGTGGTGGTACCGAACCGAGCACAGTCAGGCGGATATCGACAAGATCCACGCCGCGTGCCTCGAGGGCGGCACATCGTTCCACGCAGGTGGGGTTAATCCCGGTTTCGCGGGTGACCTCCTTGTCCTGACGTTGGCCCGGATCGTCAGCCAAATCGACACCATCCACATCTACGAGGTCGTGAATTTCGGCAGGGACACCCTGAAGTACTTGTTCGAGATGGGGATGGGCAGTGATCCGGCCGGCTTCGAGGACGGCCCGAATCTGCTGGGGCAAGCCTGGCCGCTGTTCGCACAGTCGATGGCAATGATCGTCGAGCACATGGGTAAAACGGTCGAAAGGTATACGACGGAGGTGGAGCTCGGCGTCGCCACGCGGGACATCCCGTTCGAAGGCGGGGAAACCAGCGACATGCCGGGCTTCAAGGGGGTGATCACGGCGGGTACCGTTGCCCGCCAGCATCACAAATGGACAGCGTGGGTGGAGGGTCGGCCGCTCATCGTCTTTCACGAGATTTACACGATGGACACATACGATGCTATTGAGCCGCAGGAGGATTGGCCTCAGCACTATCACTACCGCATCGTGATCGAGGGTGACTCATCCACAGAGCTGATCCTCCAGGGGGCGCAGGACCCTGACGGCGGCTACGCGTTGCCCGGCTACACCTGGACAGCGATGGGCCCCGCGAATGCCATCCCCGCCGTCTGCGACGCCCCGCCAGGCTTCATGTCCCACAACGAACTTGGGCTCATGCCGCTGCGCGGGGTGATACGGCCTTAGTGCCGCGGCACATCAAGGCTTTAAGCTGCGCAATGTCCTCGCGACGTAGTCTTCCAGGAGGCTGTGGCCAGTCGGCCAGTGGCTCGTGGTGATCAACAGCGCGTAGAGACCCAGCAGGAAGAACACCGCACTGTTCATGGAATTGACGTCCGGGTCCGTCTCGCCGCGTTCTTGAGCAAGCGCGATCTCCTGGGCGACCAAGACGATCAAGGGGTGATCCCTGCCGTCTTCGGTTTGCGGCCGGGTTTGGGAGAAGTGCAGTGCGAGAAAGTCATTGAAGAGCAGATCGCCTAGCCGACGTTCCAATCCGACCACGAGGCGGACGGCCTCGTTCAAGGCTGAAGTCAGGTCGTGCTTGGATTTCAAGAATTGCGCGAACTGCTTGGCGATGCGGTCCTCTTCGCGCCGCTCCAACTCGAGCAGAACATGTTCTTTGGTCGGGAAGTGAAAGAAGAAGGTTCCATGGGCGACCCCTGCTGCCGCCACAATGGTGCTGACGTCGGCTTCTGCCATCCCGGCTCTGGCGAACTCGGCGATGGCGGCGCCCATCAATCGCTCCTTCGTCTGCAGGCGCTTTGCTTCGCGCGCAGAGAGCCTGTCCCTTACGGCCATTTCTTTCCTCACAGTTGACTCGACTCATGCCAGAGTGCCGAGGTTAACCAGACCATTATGCCGTGTTCCGGCCAGAAAGGCTTGCATAACTTGGTCATTCTTGGACCATCCCTGGCACCGCGGAGTTCGATTCCTGATCGTCATTGACTTTAGTCAGCAACATTCATAGATTGAACTGCGCACATACCCCGCACGGTCAAAGGAGCCCGGCATGGCATTGGAGCAGTTCCGGCTCGATGGACAGGTCGCGATCGTCACTGGCGCCGGGAAGGGCGTCGGCGCGGGCATTGCGCGGGTCTTGGCGGAGGCCGGCGCCACCATCGTCGGCACCGCGCGCACCGAGGCGGATATCGTTGGCACGATTCAAGGCATCGAGGCGGCGGGCGGCAAGGGGCTGGCGCTCGTGGCCGACGCGATGAGTCGTCCCGACGGAGAGCGGGTCGTGAACGCCGCGATGGAGCGCTTCGGCCGCATCGACATTCTCGTCAACAATGTCGGCGGGTCCACCTACGCGCGGTTTCTGGACATCACCGACGAAGACTTTCGGCACACCTTCGACTGGTGCGTGACTTCGGCCTTCATCATGAGTCAGCTCGCCGCCCCGCACATGCTCAACGCCGGGCATGGTTCCATCATCAACATCTCGTCGGGCTCGGCGCGGTTCGGCATCCGCGCGCTGACCGCGTATTGCGTTGCGAAGGGCGGCCTCGAAGCGCTCACCCGCGCCATGGCACAGGAACTCGCCCCCAAGATTCGCGTCAACGCCATCGCCCTGGGTTCCTTCGCCACCGACGGTCTGAAGGGCAGCCTGGATCTGATGCCCGGGTCGCTCGAGAAGATGCAAGAGGCCACCCCGCTGCACCGGCTGGGCGACGTCGAGGATCTCGGACGGCTCGCGGTGTATCTGTGCACTCGGGATTGTTATGCAACCAACGCGACCTTCCACGTCGACGGCGGCATCGACTCCAACAATTCGCCGCTGCCGATACCCGACTACTGACCCGCGCCGCGATTGAACGCGCCATGATGGTGCATCACCCGCCGCTGGAAGGACGAAGGTAACCGTGCGCAGAGTCATCCAATTCTCCACCGGAAACGTGGGCCGGCACTCGTTGCGAGCCATCATCGGCAGACCGGATCTCGAACTCGTCGGCGTGCACGCCGCCAGCGCCGAGAAGATCGGTCAGGATGCGGCGCAGTTGTGCGGACTGGACGAACCGACCGGTGTCATCGCCACAAACGACATCGACGCGCTGGTGGCCCTGGGCGCCGACTGCGTGGTTTACACGTCGCAGGGCGAAACCCGGCCGATGGAAGCCATCGAACAGATCGCCAAGTTCCTTGCGGCGGGCGTCAACGTCGTCGGCACGTCGATGGTCTGGCTGGTCACGCCTCACCATGCCGACGATTGGTTGCGGGAGCCCCTGGAGCGGGCCTGCGCGGCGGGCGACACTTCTCTCTACGTCAACGGCATCGACCCCGGTTTCTCCGGCGACACGCTGGTGCACTCAGCGGCTAGCCTGACCACCCGCATCTCCTCGATCACCGTGCAGGAGATTTTCGATTACGGAAACTATGACGATGCCGAGTTCACCGGCGCGGCAATGGGATTCGGCTCGACGCCTGACGACGACTCGCCGATGATGTTCCTGCCCGGGGTGATCGTGTCGATGTGGGGAGGTCAGGTCCGCAGCCTGGCGGACAATCTCGACATCAAACTGGACGACGTGCGCCAGCGCGTCGAACCTTGGTACACGTCGGAACGAATCGAATGCACGATGATGACGGTGGAGCCCGGACAAATGGCCGCGGTGCGCTTTGCCACCGAGGGCGTACGTGACGGCGAGCCGGTGATCACCCTCGAGCACGTCACCAGGCTCACCCAGGCTGCGGCGCCCGACTGGGAGTACCCGCCCGAGGGGCACACCGGGGTACACCGCGTCGTCGTGGAGGGCGAACCGCGGGTGGAAATCAACACCCACGTTTCGCACCCTCTTTTCGATTCCACTGATGCCGGCTGCATCTCGACGGCGGGCCGGGCGGTGAATGCCATCGACTGGGTGTGCCGCGCGCCGCAAGGACTCATCGGTGTGGAGGACATCCCGCTGTCCGCGACAATGCGTGGCCTGATGTGGAACGAGCGCTAGCCGGGTGACACCACATCCGGGACGCGTTGCCGGTAAACGCATTCTGATTACCGGTGCCGCCCGCGGTATGGGGCGCAGCCACGCGCTCCGGCTTGCCGAGGAGGGCGCCGACCTGATCCTCGTCGACATCTGCCGATCTTTGCCCGAGATCGAATATCCCTTGGCCACAGGGCAAGACCTCGACGAGACGGTGCGGCTGGTTCGCGAGGTCGGCCGCCGCTGTGTGAGTCGGGTCGTCGACGTCCGCAACGAGGCCGAGTTGCGCGAGGCGGTCGATGACGGCGTCGCGGAACTTGGCGGTTTGGACGGCGCCGTCGCCAACGCCGGCGTGCTGACGGTTGCGCCGTGGGACAAGACGACCCCCGAGGACTGGCGCACGGTGGTCGACGTGAACCTCATCGGCGTGTGGAACACTTGCGCGGCGGCCATACCCCACTTGCTTGACCAAGGCGGTGGCAGCCTGGTCAATATCAGCTCTGCCGGTGCCATCAAAGGCTTTCCTTTGCAGCTGCCTTACACGGCCGCGAAGCATGGTGTCGTGGGTTTGACCTTGGCGTTGGCCAACGAACTGGCCGCCCAGAATGTTCGGGTCAACTCGGTGCATCCGACGGGATCGCCCACCGGCATGATCCCGCCGTCGATCGGGGCCGCTCTGGGCGAATTGCGGCCCGACCTGATTCCCATCTTCGTCAATGCGATGCCCACCCCGGCCATCGAGCCCCTCGAGGTCAGCCACGCGGTGCTGTTCCTGCTATCCGACGAGTCCCGCTATGTGACGGGGTTGCAGTTCAAGGTCGACGCCGGCGTGACGATCAACTGAATCGTCTACAGCGGCCAGCTATTCGGCCCGACCTCGTAACGCAGTGCCGCCGCCGGAGGCAACGGCAGCCGCTCACTCACCGATATCGCGTCGACAACGAGTGCGACATAACGCCGCCAGCCATCGCTGTCCGCATCCATCGTCGACAGCACGCTGAAGAGCATCGCGACCAGGCGGGGTAGGTCGTCGCTGACCAAGTCGGCACGGATGCTGCCGACTCTCTGACCTTCGCGGGTAAGGTCGCCGAGCGCCTCGTTGAGCGAAACCGAGATGTCAGACGACAGTGACCCGGCCCGGCGTGCAGCGGTCAACAGGTTGTGTTCGCGGGCCCCCAGCGAGATCGCCGCTTCGATCAGTTGGGTGAGACCGCGTAGCGGATCCTTGGAGACGCGGGCGGTGTCGATCACCGGCGTGAGGTCCTCCGCGATGCTCTGATCCAGGGCGGCCCGGACCAGGGCGGCCTTCGCCGGGAACCTGCGGTAGAGGGTTCGCTCGCCCACGCCGGCTCGGCGCGCGACCGCCTCCACGGGGGCGTCGGGCCCCAACTCGGCATATACCTCGCGCGCCGCGCGCAGGATGCGCTCGACGTTGCGTGCCGCGTCCGCCCGCAACGGCCGGTCCTCAACCGCGGTCATGGTGACGAGCCTAACTGACAGTTGACTGCCAGCAAACGCAGCTTTACGCTCTACAACTGGCAGATAACTGACACTTAATGGGAAACGCTGGTTATGTCAATATCTTTCGAGACCTCCGACTCCTGCTCCGACGCCGAGCTCCCGGTGCTGCCGGTACCGCGTCCTGGACATTGCCCGCTCGCGCCCCCGCCCGAGTTCGCCGAGTGGCGAGAACAACCCGGGCTACGAAAGGCGATGTTCCAGGGCAACCCGGTCTGGGTGGTCAGCCGCTACCAGGACATCAGGGCCGCGCTGGTTGATCCGCGCCTGTCCGCGAAGACCATTCCGGATTCGATGCTGCCGACGGACGCCGACAACAAGGTCGCGGTGATTTTCGCGCGGACCGATGATCCCGAGCATCACCGATTGCGGCGCATGATGACGAGCAACTTCACCTTCAGGCGTTGCGAATCGATGCGGCCGCACATTCAGGAAATGGTCGACCACTACCTCGGCCAGATGATCGCCAACGGTGCGCCGGGCGATCTGGTGCGTGAATTCGCCTTGCCCGTGCCGTCAATGGTGATCGCATTGTTGTTGGGGGTGCCGCCCGAAGACCTCGAAATCTTCCAGCACAACACCACGAAGGGGCTTGACCAGAAATCCACCGACGAGGAAAAGGGCCAGGCGTTCGGGGCGATGTACTCCTACATCGAAGAGTTGGTGGAACGCAAAGCGCGCGAACCCGGCGACGACTTGATCAGCCGCCTGCTGACCGAATACGTGGCGACGGGCCAGCTGGACCACCCCACCACGGCCATGAACAGCGTGATCATGATGCAAGCCGGCCACGAAACCACCGCCAACATGATCGCGTTGGGAACGGTTGCGCTGCTGGAACATCCGGATGTATTCGAGCGACTCGGACAAACCGACGACCGTGCGGTCGTCGCGAACATCGTCGAAGAGCTCATGCGCTACCTCAGCATCGTGCACAGCCAGGTCGATCGCGTGGCGACCGAAGACCTGATGATCAGTGGTGAGCTGATTCGCGAGGGCGAGTTCGTCATGATGAGCCTGCTCGCCGGGAACTGGGACGCCGAATTCGTCGACAATCCCGAATCCTTCGACGCCGACCGAAACACCCGCGGACACTTGGGCTTCGGGTATGGCGTGCACCAATGCATCGGAGCGAATCTGGCCCGCGTCGAGATGCAGGTCGCGTTCGCCACGCTGGCACGCCGACTACCCGGGCTGAAACTGGCGGTGCCGCCGGAGAAGCTGAGATTCAAAGAGGCCCACATCTACGGCATGAAAGAGCTTCTGGTCACCTGGTGACAACGACCATGCGATTCGCCGATCAGGCCGCCGTAATCACCGGCGCCGCCGGAGGTCTGGGCAAGCAATACGCACTCCTTCTCGCCTCGCGCGGCGCCCGGGTCGTGGTCAACGACACGGGTGGATCGGTGACGGGGACGGTTCTAACACCTCGGCGGCCGACACCGTCGTCGACGAGATCCGCCGGCAAGGCGGCGAGGCTGTCGCAGACAACCACAGCGTGACGAGTCCCGAAGGTGCAGAGGCGATTATCGACACCGTCCTGCGTGCCTGGGGACGCGTGGACATCCTGATCAACAACGCCGGCATCGTGGGTGACACGCCGTTCGAAGACATGACCTCCGATCGGCTCGACCCCCTGGTGGATGTGCACCTGAAGGGCGCCTTTTACGTGACGCGGCCGGCGTGGCGGGCCATGCGGGAGCAGCGCTACGGCCGCGTCGTCAACACCTGCTCGGCCGCCGGAATCCTCGGCGCCGAACGCATGAGCAACTACGGCGCGGCGAAGACCGGGCTGGTCGGTTTTACCCGCGTGCTGGCCGCCGAGGGGGCCGAGCACGGCATCAAGGTCAATGCCATCGCGCCGATCGCCTACACCCGGATGCTGACGCACTCGCCCGACGGCGCCGGCCCGCAGGATGACCCGGCGGCGCGGGCGGTATTGGACGACCTTGTGGGCCAATACCTTCGAAAACTGGACCCGGCGCAGGTCGCGCCGGTGGCGGCCTTCCTGACGCACCGGGAATGCCCCGTTTCCGGAGAGATCTACACGGTCGGTGCCGGACATGTCGCGCGCTTCTTCATCGCCCGGACAAAGGGTTTCTATGACCCCGACCTGTCGATCGAGGATGTGCGCGACCATCTCGATGAGATCCGGGACGAAGCCGGCTACACGGTCCCTGGTGGGCCCGCCGACGAGATGGCCGAGCTGTTCGCGACCATCACGAACAGCTGAACGCCGTGCCCACGCCATCCGGTGCGGGCGCCGGCCGTAGGCAGCCGTACGGCTGGCTGCCTGCGGGGCTCAATCGGGCGGCCGACTGGTGGGCGTAATTCACGCAGTACAGTCCGGTTTGATCGGCGCGGCAACGATAGTCGCCGAATGACAGCGAGTCACCGTTCGCCAGTTCCGAACCATTGCCGTTGATGAACGGGCCGGGATCGGCGCGCGAAGCACCCACCTGCAGGTTGACGCCGTCGAAGGTCACCCAACCGCCCTGCCAGCCGCCGTAGGACGTCGGGGGAGCGGGTGGTGGGTTGGTCAGGCTCACCAGGCAGAGCAGGGCGGCATCCGTGTGCTTGGAATCGGTCGTGCAAGACGCTTTGCCGGCGGCGGCCGTAAACGCGATGTCGTTGCCGAGTGGCGTGGTCGCACCGTCGCGAATCGCGTTGTGATAGCGACCGGGGTCCGCGGGATGGCCGGCCTCGATCCACGCGATGACGTCGGAGATCGAGGCTCCGGCCGCCGGCGCGGCAGAGGGGGCCGGGGGTTTGCTGCCAGGTGGAGTGGAGGCGGCGGTCGTCGACGTCTGAGTTTGCTGGGACTGGCCACCGACGGTGTGTGAGCACCCGGCGACCAGTAACGACGCTGCCAGCAGCGCGGCGATCCGCATCTAGTCAGGCTAAACCGCCATGCCCGCAAATAAGGCGCTGCGCGCGCGTTACGCCCGTCATGTCGGCTAACGTCGGGTTATGCATCAGCGCACCGTCCGCGCACGCACGAGCATCGGCACCGTGGAAGGCTTCACCCGCGACGGCGTCCACCGCTGGCGATCCATCCCGTACGCTCGGCCGCCGGTCGGGTCATTGCGATTGCGGGCGCCCCGGCCGGCGCAACCGTGGTCGGGGGTGCGGCACTGCCACGGCTTCGCCAACTGCGCGCCCCAGCAGCGCCGCTACACCATGCTCGGAGTCGGCCGCTACCAGCCGATGGGGGAGGACTGCCTCACCCTCAACGTCGTCACCCCCGAGGGCCCCGCCGAAGAGCCGCTGCCCGTCATGGTCTTCATTCACGGCGGTGGCTACATCCTGGGCAGCTCGGCCACGCCGCTGTACGACGGCGCCGCATTGGCGCGCCGCGGTTGCGTGTACGTATCGGTGAACTACCGGCTGGGCGCGTTGGGATGCCTGGACCTGTCGTCCCTTTCGACCCCGGACATCACCATCGACAGCAACTTGTTCCTGCGCGACCTCGTGATGGCGTTGCGCTGGGTGAAAGACAACATCTCCGCGTTCGGCGGCGACCCGGATAACGTCACCATCTTCGGGGAGAGCGCAGGCGCGCACATCACCGCCAGCCTGTTGGCGGTGCCGGCGGCCGAAGGGCTGTTCGCACGGGCCATTTCGGAAAGTCCGGCCGCCGGCATGGTCCGGTCGCAAGAGACCGCCGCGGAATTCGCGACACGCTTCGCCGCGCTGCTGGGCGCGCGCCCGCAGGACGCCGCCGAGGTGCTGATGCAGGCGTCACCGGCGCAACTGGTCGACGCCCAGCACCGGCTGATCGACCAGGGCATGGAGGACAGGCTGGGCGCCTTTCCGATCGGCCCGGTCGCCGGCGACGACGTCGTGCCCATCGATCCGGTCGAGGCGATGCGCGGAGGGCACGCGCACCGGGTGCCACTCATCGTGGGCACCAACGCCGAAGAGGGGCGCCTGTTCACCCGGTTCCTCAAAATGCTGCCGACCAATCAAACGATGATCGAGGAACTGCTGGCCGACACGGAACCGGCTGCGCGCGAACGCATTACGTCCGCGTACCCGGATTATCCCGCGCCGTCGGCATGCATCCAGCTCGGCGGCGACTTCGCCTTCGGTTCGGCGGCCTGGCAGATCGCCGAGGCCCACAGCGCGCACGCGCCCACCTACCTCTACCGGTACGACTACGCCCCCCGCACGCTGCGCTGGTCGGGGCTGGGTGCCACCCATGCCACCGAGTTGCTGGCCGTCTTCGACGTCTATCGCACCCGATTCGGCGCGCTGCTGACCGCCGCGGCCGATCGGCGCGCCGCGCTGCGGGTCAGTAACCAGGTGCAGCGGCGGTGGCGGTCCTTCAGCCGCCACGGTGCCCCGGGCGACGACTGGCCCACCTACACCACCGCCGACCGTGCCGTCATGGTCTTCGACCGCAAGAGCCGCGTCGAGTTCGATCCACATCCGCACCGCCGGATTGCCTGGGATGGCTTCTCCCTGGCCCAGTGACCTGGCACGCTGACCCTCATGCATGCCGACACCGCAGAAGTCATCGAACGGCCCGGCGACCTGACCGCCGCATGGCTGGAAGCCGCGATCGGCGCCGGACCCATCGCCGATTTCGCCGTCGAGCGCATCGGCACCGGGCAGATGAGCGAGTGCTACCGCATCCGGCTCAGCTACGCCGAGGCCGCGGCGGCCTCCGGCAGGCCCGAGTCGGTAGTGCTCAAGGTGGCGGCCACCGATCCGGTGAGCCGGCAAACCGGGCTTGCCCTTGGCCTCTACGAGCGGGAGGTGCGCTTCTACGGCGACATCGCGCCACGCCTGGGCGGCCCGATAGCGCCCTGCTACCACGCCGCCGTCGATACCTCGACGGGCGCGTTCGATCTGTTGCTGGGTGATGCCGGGCCGGCCGTGGTCGGGGACGAAATCGCCGGCGCGACAGCCGAACAGGCGCACCTCTGTGTCGTCGAGCTCGGGCGGCTGCACGGGCCGCTGCTCGGCGACACCACGTTGGCCGAAGCCCCGTGGCTGAACCGGGAATCGCCGCTCAACCAGGCGATGATCGCTCCGCTGTACGCCGGGTTCATCGACCGCTACGGCAACCAGATCGCACCGGAGCACCGCATGGTGTGCGAACGCCTGGTCGCGTCCTTCGACGGCTACCTGGCCGCCGAGTCGGCGCCCGACCGGACCTGTGGGCTGATGCACGGTGACTACCGCCTGGACAACCTGTTGTTCGGCACCGCCGCGGCCGACCGCCCGCTGACGGTCGTCGATTGGCAGACGGTTTCCTGGGGTCCGGCGCTGACCGACCTGTCCTACTTCCTCGGCTGCGCGCTGCCGACCCCGGATCGCCGGGAGCAGTACGACGCGTTGTTGCTGGCCTACCACGAGGCGCTGGGGCCCGCGGCGCCGCTGTCGCTCGCCGACGTCGCCGAAGGTGTTCGCAGGCAAAGCTTTTTCGGCGTGATGATGGCGATCGTCTCCTCGATGCTGGTGGAACGCACCGAGCGCGGCGACCGGATGTTCATGACGATGCTGCAACGGCACTGTGATCACGTGCTCGACACCGACGCGCTGGCGACCCTGCCCGCCGCGCAGACGCCCGAACCCTTGCAGCCCACGGAGGAGGACGAAGGTGCGCACGCGCCGACCGCCGAACCGCTGTGGAGCGAGAGCTGGTATGCCGACTTCGCCGATGCGGCACAGGGATTGGGCGGCTGGTTCCGCCTCGGCCTGATCGCCAACGAGCAGAAGGCGTGGGTGCACGCGCTGCTCTGCGGGCCCGGCATGCCCACCGTGGCCGTCGACGCGCAAGTACCGCTGCCGGCGGACCCGTGGGACGTGCGCACCGAATCCTTCGAGCTCGGCCACTCCGCGACCACCCCGCTGCAGACCTACCGCGTCGACCTGCACGCGCGCGCTCACGCTTACCCCGATCCGTCGGCGTTGTTGCGCGGGGAGCCCGGCACCCCCGTCGAAATGACCATGAGCTTGGTGTGGGACACCGACGGCGTCCCGTACAAATACCGGTTGACGACGCGCTACGAGATCCCGTGCCGGGTCTCGGGCACGGTGACCATCGATGACGCCAGCTACCGCGTCGAGTCGGTCCCCGGCCAGCGCGATCACTCGTGGGGCGTGCGTGACTGGTGGAGCATGGACTGGATTTGGAGCGCGCTGCACCTCGACGACGGCACCCACCTGCACGGCGTCAACATCCGGATTCCCGGCGCGCCGGCGTTCAGCATCGGCTACTCCCAGGACGCGCGGGGAACGGTCACCGAGCTGCAAACGGTGGATTCACGAGAGTCGTTCGGCGTCAACGGATTGCCGCTGGAAGCCACCTTGGAGCTCAATCCCGGCGAGATCACCGCGGACGTCGAGGTCCGCGGCCAGGCTCCGGTGCGTCTGATCGCCGCGGACGGGCGGGTGAGCCAGTTCCCGCGGGTCTGGGCGACCGTCCAGACGGCCGACGGACGCAACGGCGTCGGCTGGCTGGAATGGAACCGCAACCTCGCGTCCGAGTGAGCGGACGGGCCCCCGTCGTGGTGATGGGTGTTTCCGGATCGGGCAAGTCGACCGTCGGAGCGGCGCTCGCGCGACGCTTGCGGGTGCCCTTCGTGGACGCCGACTCCCTGCACCCGCCGGCCAACATCGCCAAGATGGCGGCCGGTGAACCGCTCGACGACGACGACCGCTACCCCTGGCTGGACAAGGTCGGGGAGTGGTTGGCCGGCCACTGCGACGGAGGCGTGGTGAGTTGTTCGGCGCTCAAGCGCAGATACCGCGACCAGTTGCGCACGCACTGCCCGCAGGTCGAATTCCTGCACCTCGCCGGTTCACCGGCACTCATCAGCGGCCGGCTGGCCGCCAGGACCGGTCATTTCATGCCGGCCGCGCTGCTGCGGTCCCAATTCGACGCGCTCGAGCCGCTCGGCGCCGACGAGGCCGGCGCGACCATTGATGTCGGCCCCGGCGTCGATGCGATCGTCGACGCCTATCTGCGCGGCGACGCGTGAACCCTCAGGAAAGCTTGCGGCGACCCGTCTTGACCTGTTCACCGAGTCGTTCGCGCGCGGTGTCGGCCAGGTAGCCCCCCCGAGCCCGGGCCGTGTCGGCGAGGTAGATGCCGCGCGCGCGGGCGGTGTCGGCGAGGTCTTCGCCGCGATCCAATGCCGTGCTCGCCAGGTCCTCACCGCGCTTGCGTGCCTCCTTGGCCAACTTCTCGCTGCGCTTGCGGGCCTTCTTCGCCAGCGGCGCGGCTCGCTCGGCCGCCTCGTCGGCCAGCTCCTCGCCCCGTTTGCGGGCCTTCTGGGCCAGCGGCTTGCTCCGTTCGGCGGCCGTGCTGGCGAATTCGCGACCGCGTTCGAGCGCGGCCTCCGCGTACGGCGCGCCTCGTTCGGCCGCCGTGCTGGCCAGTTCGCGACCGCGTTCGGCGCCGATCTGGAGGCCGTGCACGATCTTTTCGCCCAACTCCGAAAAGTCGGTATCGAAGTGGGCGTCGTCGGAGCCGGGCAGCGCCGAAGACACTCGCTCGGAGAGCCGCTCGGCCGCCCGGCGACCGCGCCACCCGAGTGACGGCTTGCCCGCCGTGTCGGCGGACGCGATCAGCAATCCACCCACCAGGCTGAGGTCGGTGAGAAACTGCTGGCGCTTCTGCGCTTTCGCCTCCGGATCGCTCTCGTTCCAGAACGAGTGCGCCCCGAGGTTGGCCGGTACCACCGTGAACGCGAGGGCGGCCGAGGCGACGCGCGGCAGCTTGCCGGTGGCCAGCAGCAGGCCGCCGCCGATCTGAACGGCCGCAGTGATTTGTGCGACCGTCTCGGGGTCACTCGGAATGTTGCCGCTCACCGAATTCGGCAACGCCTGCAAACCATCCACCGCGGGGGCGGCCGCTGCCGCCGCCGATTTGGGGTTCAGCAGGGAATTGACTCCTTGGCCGATGAAAGCCACTGAAAGCAACGGGCGCGCGATTCTCCGGATCAACATGGCCGGTGGATTACCCGACTGGTTGGCGAACAAACCGTCCCACCCATACGCCCAGCTGAAGCGCCGTGACGGGCGACACCGATAGGGTGAAACGCGTGAGGGCGTTGATCATCGTCGACGTGCAAAACGATTTCTGCGAGGGTGGCTCGCTGCCGGTGACCCGCGGTGCCGCCGTGGCGCCCGCCATCAACGACTACCTCGCCGGCGAGCCGGGCTACCGGCACGTCGTAGCAACCCAGGATTTCCACGTCCAGCCGGACGACCATTTCTCCGACCGGCCGGACTATTCATCATCGTGGCCACCGCACTGCATCGCCGGAAGTGCCGGTGCGGAGCTGCGGCCCGACCTCGACACCAGCCGGATCGAGGCAGTCTTCCGCAAGGGCGCCTTCGCCGCGGCATACAGCGGTTTCGAGGGCGCGGACCAGAACGGGACCCCGCTGTTGGACTGGTTGCGGGAGCGTGGGGTCGACGAGGTCGATGTGGTCGGTATCGCCACCGATCAGTGCGTCCGGCGGACCGCCGAGGACGCCGCGCGGGCGGGCCTGTCCACCCGGGTGCTGGTAGACCTGACCGCGGCCGTCTCGCCGGACTCGGCCGCGGAGGCGCTTCAGGAGATGCGGGCCACGGGGGTCGAAGTGGTCGGGGGTCCGTGATGGGGGTCGCGCCGGATCGGGAGCATCTCCTGGCCGCCGTCGAGCGCTCGCCGCAGGCGGCCGCCGCGCACGACCGTGCCGGGTGGGTGGCGTTGTTCACCGACGACGGCCGCGTCGAGGACCCGGTCGGGTCGCGGCCGCACGTCGGGCAAGAGCAGATCGGCCGCTTTTATGACACCTTCATCGGTCCGCGTGACATCAAATTCCACCGCGACCTCGACATCGTCGTCGACACCGTGGTGCTGCGCGACGTCGAGCTCGAGGTTGCGATGGGCTCGGCGATCACGATGTACATTCCCGCGTTCCTGCGCTACGACCTGCGAGACACCAACGGCGAGTGGCGCATTGGCGAACTGCGGGCTTATTGGGAACTGCCCGCGATGATGCTGCAGTTCCTGCGAACCGGATCGCGCGCGGTCGGACCCGCCCTGCAACTGTCTCGGGGCTTGTTGAGCAATCAGCGGTTGCGCGGCACGACCGGCTTCATGACGGGATTCCGGCGGGTTGGTGCGCGGCACAAGAAGCTCGCCGAGGCATTCCTCGGTGCCGCCGCGCGGCAAGATCTTCTCGCCGCGTCGCGTGCGTTATCACCCGGCGCCACAATCACTCTCGGCGACCACGACGCCCTCGACCTCGCTGAACTCGTCGAGCAGCTGGACGGCGGCGGTTCGACCAAGATGATCGGCGCGGGCCCCACGGTGACGATGTCGGTCCACTCCGGCCGTGGGCGGGCAATACTGTTCGCCGACATGGCCTGGCGGGGCGACGCCATCAACCGGATCCGGTACTTTCCCGGCTGATCGCGACCCCCGGTCAGCGCAGCACCATCAACGCCAGCGATGCCACCGACATGCACAGGTACGCGCCGGGAAACGCGATGTTGTACAGGACGCGGGCCCGCAGGTGGGTCACGACTGCGCCGACAAAGAACAGCACCAGGCCGGTGGCGGCAGCGATTCCCAAGGCGGGGAGGCCCGCCAGGCCCACGATCAGCCCCGCCGCGCCGGCCAGCTTGACCGCCCCCAGCGCCGGCAACCACGAACGCGGCACCCCGACTTCGGAGGAGTTCGCCAGGACGAAACCCGCCGGGATGAGATCGGCCACGGCGATCGCGGCGGTGATGGCGGCGGTAAACAGCGTGATCGCAACGTATGCGGTGTTCATCTGCGGCAAACCCTTGTCAGACAGCCGTTTTTGCGGCGGCGAGCCGGATGGTCGCCGCAGGCGCTACGGCGCACAATCGATAAGGTCATGGTGCTGGCCTCCTTTGCAACAGAGAGCTTGATGGACGCAGTCATCTTCTTGACGGCTCCTGTGCGGAAAAGGTGACCCATGAGCGCCCCGAAACATTTGACGGATCTTGCCCAGCGTTTCGACGCGGACCGGCGACACCTGAGGTCGGTCGCGTTACAGCTGCTGGGATCGGCGGCCGACGCCGACGACGCGGTTCAGTCGGCGTGGCTGAAGGCCAGCCGTGCGGATTTCGCCGCCGTTGACAACCTCACCGGCTGGTTCACCACGATCACCGCCCGCGAGGCCGTCGACCAGCTCCGGGCACGCAAGCGACGTGCGGAACAACCGCTCGCCACCCCCGACGAACTGGACCGGCTCGCTGCGACCGCGTCGCCGCCAGCGGACGAGGAAGCGCTCTTGACGGAGTCGGTGAGCAGCGCGCTGCTCGTGGTGCTCGACCGGCTCTCACCGGCGCAGCGCGTCGCGTTCGTCCTGCATGACGTGTTCGCCGTGCCGTTCGAGAGAATCGCCGGTCTGCTCGACCGGTCGCCGGAAGCCGCGAAGAAGCTGGCAAGCCGGGCGCGTGCGCGGGTGGCCCACCCGGGTGGCGAGCCCGAGCGCATGGCGAAGCACCTCGAGGTCGTCGAGGCGTTTCTCGCGGCGTCCCGCGGCGGTGATATCGCCGGTCTGCTCGCACTGCTGGCCCCGGACGTGGTGCGCAGGGTCGATCGGGCACTGGTCCCCGACGACGTGCCGACCGAGCTACGCGGCGCCGCACGGGTCGCGGAGGAGACCCGTCGATTCGCTCTCCGGGCACGGGCCGGC
The DNA here is from genome assembly GCF_001665645.1 of Mycobacterium sp. 852002-30065_SCH5024008. Lineage (NCBI taxonomy): Bacteria > Bacillati > Actinomycetota > Actinomycetes > Mycobacteriales > Mycobacteriaceae > Mycobacterium > Mycobacterium sp. 852002-30065_SCH5024008. Next base: position 97,436 of record NZ_LZSZ01000102.1, read on the forward strand.
GCGGTCGTGCTCATCGATGGGGCTCCGGGGATCGCGATCGCGCCAAACGGGCACGCCGAGGCGCTGCTGCTGATCGCCGTCGGAACCGATGACCGCATCCACGCGATCGACATCACCGGGGACGCCGGCCGCGTTCGCCGGGCCGTGCTGGCCCTCCCGAGTTGGCCGATCCAGCAACACCACAGCCGCATCGGGTACCAAGGACAGGAGAAACCGCCGGCCGGGCGGCCGGCAACGGGGCGAGAACGGGAGCACCATGCTCGATAAGCCGTTCGGACGGCGCGGGCTGCTGCGCGGTGCCGGCGCGCTCACCGCGGCATCCCTGGCGCCGTGGGCCGCCGGCTGCGCGCCCGAAGAAGACGCCTTGACGTTCTTCTTCGCGGCCAACCCCGACGAACGCGATGCCAGGATCCGCATCGTCGACGAGTTCGCGCGCCGCCACCCCGATATCAAGGTCCGCCCGGTGCTTTCGGCTCCGGGCGTGATGCAGCAGCTGTCGACGTTCTGCGCCGGCGGAAAATGCCCGGATGTGTTGATGGCGTGGGACCTCACCTACGCCGAGTTGGCCGCCCGTGGCGTGCTGCTCGACCTCAACACCATGCTGTCCCGCGACCAGGCCTTCGCCGCCGAGCTGAAATCGGACGGTATCGGGGCGCTCTACGACAGCTTCACGTTCAGCGGAGGCCAATACGCACTCCCCGAGCAATGGTCCGGAAACTACCTGTTCTACAACAAGCGGCTCTTCGCCGAGTCCGGGTTGCCGCCCCCGCCCAAAACGTGGCAAAACCCGTGGAATTTCACCGACTTCTTGAACACCGCCACGGCACTCACCCGGCGGGATCGCTCCGGGCGAGTGACCCAGTGGGGCTTCGTGAACATGTGGTTCTCCTACTATTCGGCCGGGCTGTTCGCCATGAACAATGGGGTGCCGTGGTCCACCCCGCTCAAGAACCCGACCCACTTCAACTTCGACAACGACGCCTTCATCGAGGCGGTGCAGTTCTATGCCGACCTGGCCAACAAGCACAAGGTCGCGCCCAATGCGTCCGAGGTGCAATCGATGTCCACGCCCGACCTGTTCGCGGCGGGCAGGGCGGCGATGGCGATGGGCGGCCACTGGCGCTACCAGACCTTCATCCGGGCCGAGGGCCTGGACTTCGACGTCACCTCGTTGCCGGTGGGGCCGCGCCGGCAGGGCCAGCCCGCCCATTCGGACATCGGTTCCACCGGATTGGCCATCTCCGCGAGCAGTCAACGCAAGGAGCAGGCATGGGAATTCGTGAAATTCGCGACCGGCCCCGTCGGGCAGGCGTTGATCGGTGAATCCAGCCTCTTTGTGCCGGTGTTGCAATCGGCGCTCGACTCGGCCGGCTTCGCCAAGGCCCACCAGAACCTCGACAACCTCGCCGTCCTCACCCAAGGACCCGCGTACTCCGAAGGGCTGCCCGTCACCCCGTCATGGGAGAAGATCGTCGCCTTGATGGACCGCAGCTTCGGGCCCGTGCTGCGTGGATCACGGCCCGCCACGTCGCTGGCGAGTCTGTCGCCGGCCATCGACGAGGTGTTGCGCAACCCATGACGTCGGTCGATGCCACCACGCGCACACCCGCCAAGGGCGCCGGTCCGTGGCGACGGCGGGCCCGCGCCGGCCGCTTTTTCGTGGCGCCGAATCTGGCCGCCGTCGCGGTGTTCATGCTGTTTCCGCTGGGATTCTCGCTCTACATGAGCTTTCAGCGGTGGGACGTCTTTCGGCCGCCAAAGTTCGTGGGCCTGAGGAACTTCCAAGAGCTGTTCACCTCGGACCCGCTCTTTCTCATCGCCATTCGCAACACCGTCGTCTTCACCCTCGGAACGGTCGTGCCGACCATCGTCGTCAGCCTCGTCGTGGCCGGCGTGCTGAACCGAAAGGTCAGGGGCATCGGCATTTTCCGCACCATCGTCTTTCTGCCGCTGGCCATCTCGTCGGTCGTCATGGCGGTCGTCTGGCAGTTCGTCTTCAACACCGACAACGGGTTGCTCAACATCATGCTGGGCTGGGTCGGGGTCGGCCCGGTCCCGTGGCTGGTCGAACCCCGATGGGCGATGGCCTCGCTGTGCATCCTCAGCGTGTGGCGCAGCGTGCCGTTCGCCACCGTCATCCTGCTCGCGGCGATGCAGGGCGTTCCCGAGACCGTCTACGAGGCGGCGCGAATCGACGGGGCCGGCGAGATACGGCAGTTCGTGTCGATCACGGTGCCGCTGATCCGTGGGTCGATATCATTTGTGGGCGTCATCTCGATCATTCACGCGTTCCAGGCTTTTGACATGGTCTATGTCCTCAACGGCGCGAACGGCGGCCCCGAAACCGCCACATATGTCCTGGGCATCATGCTGTTCCAGCACGCGTTCTCCTTCCTGGAATTCGGGTATGCGTCCGCGCTGGCGTGGGTGATGTTCGCGATCCTGCTGGTGCTGACCGTGGTGCAGCTGCGAATCACTCGGCAACGGTCTTGGGAGACTTCTCGTGGCCTCAGCTGAGCGGGTGTTCACGCGCAATGTCGTTCGTAGCCTGGTGGTCTACACCGCGCTGCTCGCCATCGCCTGGTGCTGGTTGTTCCCGATCGCCTGGGCCGTGTCCGGCTCATTGAAGCGGGAAGGCGAGATCACCGAGCCAAGGCTGCTACCGGCGCACCCGCGGTGGTCCAACTACACCGAGGTGTTCTCGTTGATGCCGTTCGCGCGGATGTTCTTCAACACCGTGCTGTACGCCGGGTGCGTGACCGCCGGCCAGGTGTTCTTCTGCTCGCTGGCCGGATACGCGTTCGCCAGACTGCAATTCCGCGGTCGCGACACACTGTTCGTGTTATACCTTGGCACCTTGATGGTGCCGCTGACCGTGACCGTGATCCCGCAGTTCATCTTGATGCGGACGGTCGGGTGGGTCGACACACCCTGGTCGATGATCGTGCCGGGCTTGTTCGGCAGCGCGTTCGGTACCTACCTGATGCGGCAGTTCTTCCGGACGCTTCCGACCGACCTGGAGGAGGCGGCGATACTCGACGGTTGTTCGCCATGGCAGATCTATTGGCGAATCCTGTTGCCCCACGCCCGCCCAGCGGTGATGGTGCTGGCGGTGCTCACCTGGGTCAACGTGTGGAACGACTTCCTATGGCCACTGCTGATGCTCCAGCGCAACAGCCTGGCCACGCTGACGCTCGGCCTGGTGCGCATGCGGGGCGAGTATGTGGCGCGCTGGCCGATCATCATGGCGGCCTCGATGCTCATCATGCTGCCGTTGGTCATCATCTATGCGATCGCGCAGCGGTCCTTCGTCAGGGGGATCGCTGTCTCGGGGCTGAACGGGTAGCCCATGGCCTCAGTGACTTTCGACCAAGCGACGCGGTGTTACGCCGGAGCCGACCGGCCGGCCTTGGACGGCCTCGACCTGGACGTCGGCGACGGCGAGTTCGTCGTCCTGGTCGGTCCCTCCGGATGCGGCAAGACCACCTCGCTGCGGATGGTGGCGGGGCTGGAATCGCTGGACTCAGGGCGCATCTGGATCGGTGACCGCGACGTCACCACCGTCGATCCCAAGGACCGTGACGTCGCGATGGTCTTCCAGAACTATGCGCTCTACCCGCACATGACGGTCGCGCAAAACATGGGCTTCGCCCTGAAGATCGCCAAGACGCCGAAGCCCGAAATCCGCGACCGGGTCCTGGACGCCGCGAAACTGCTTGACCTGCAGCCCTATCTGGACCGCAAACCCAAGGACCTCTCCGGTGGGCAACGCCAGCGGGTGGCGATGGGACGTGCGATCGTCCGCCGGCCGCAGGTCTTCCTGATGGACGAGCCGCTGTCGAATCTCGATGCCAAACTGCGCGTGCAAACCCGCAACCAGATCGCGGCACTGCAACGGCGGCTCGGCACCACCACCGTCTACGTCACCCACGACCAGGTCGAGGCGATGACCATGGGTGACCGCGTCGCCGTCCTGTGCGACGGTGTGCTGCAGCAGTTCGCCGCGCCACGCGAGCTGTACCGCAATCCGGTCAACGTCTTCGTCGCGGGTTTCATCGGGTCGCCGGCCATGAACCTGTTCACCCTGCCCATCGTCGATTCCGCCGTGTCGCTGGGGGATTGGCACATCCCGCTACCCCGGGAGCTCACCGATGCTGCGAGCGAAGTCGTCGTGGGGGTCCGCCCCGAGCACTTCGAACTGGGCGGCCTCGGTGTCGAGATGGAGGTCGACGTGGTCGAGGAGCTCGGGGCGGATGCCTACGTCTACGGCCGAATCACCGGCTCCGGCAAGGTCATTGATCAGCCCGTCGTTGCGCGTGCCGATGGACGCCGGCCTCCGGAAAAGGGCAGCCGGGTGCGCCTGCACCCGGAGCCGGGGCACCTGCACTTCTTCGGTGTCGACGGCCAACGAATCTGTTGAGGGGGTAGGCCTATGGCGTCGACGGTGAGCACGTCCCGCGCCGATCTGGTGTGTGAGGGCGGCGGCGTCCGGGGCATCGGGCTGGTCGGCGCGGTCGACGCGCTGTCCGGGGCCGGTTACCGGTTTCCCCGCGTCGCGGGTAGCAGCGCGGGCGCGATCGTCGCGTCGCTGATCGCGGCGCTGCAGGTCGCGGGCGAACCGCTGAGCCGGCTCGCGGAAGTCATGCGGTCCATCGACTACCGGAAGTTCCTGGATCGCAGTCTGATCGGACACGTGCCGCTGATCGGCGGGGGATTGTCGCTGTTGGTGTCGGACGGTGTCTACCGCGGGGCCTACTTGGAACGGCTGCTCGCCGGTCTGCTCGCCGACTTGGGTGTGCGGACGTTCGGTGACTTGCGCACAGGCGAGGAGCCGGACCAGTTCGCGTGGTCGCTGGTGGTGACGGCCAGTGACCTGTCCCGGCGCCGGCTGGTGCGCATCCCGTGGGACCTCGCTTCCTATGGCATCGACCCCGACCACTTTTCGGTCGCCCGCGCCGTGCACGCCTCGTCGGCGATCCCCTATGTGTTCGAACCCGTTCGGGTCAGCAACGCCACCTGGGTCGATGGCGGCTTGCTCTCCGATTTTCCGGTGGAGCTGTTCGACCGGCCCGACGCTGAGCCGCGATGGCCGACATTCGGGATCCGGCTGTCCGCGCGTCCCGGCATCCCGCCCACCCATCCGGTGCACGGACCAGTTTCCTTGGGAATCGCGGCGATAGAGACACTGGTAAGCAATCAGGACAACGCCTACATCGACGACCCGTGCACCGTCCGGCGCACCATCTTCGTCGCGGCCGAAGAGGTCAGCCCGATCGACTTCAACATCACCGCCGAGCAACGCGACGGCCTGTATCAACGAGGATTCCAGGCGGGCCAACAGTTCCTGCGGACCTGGAGCTACCCGGACTACCTGGCGGCGTGTGGCGGACCGGCGAAAGGCGCTAAGTAGGAGTCAGATCCCGCGTCCAGGGTTATCCGCGCGCGCAGCGGATCTCATCGAGGCGATGTCCGACCCGCTCAACGTCGGCCGGCAATGGCAATTGGTTGGTGACACGGGTGATTTCCACACCGATATCAACGGGGCTGATCGGCCAGAATTGGCGCCTCATGAGTTTGCTTGCAATGGCGGTGATCTCGTCGTCGCAAAGTCGCCGGCGGGTCAAGGCCGCCAGGGTCGCATATCCGGTTGTCGGCATGCCTGCGGGGTAGCCGGCCCGCACGAAAGCCACGATGCTCGACACCCAAAGGGCCAGGTCCATATTCCCACCTCGCTCACCGCCGCGATGTAAAGAGCGGCAGATCCTACAACTAGCAACGTACCATCGGCAACGTCATCAGCTGAGTAACGCCACACAGTTAAAACGCATTTTTTACTCGCCGGTGTTGCGCGGGCGGCGGGGCGATCTTCGCCACGATCCTGCGCCGACGGGCGCGCCGTAACGACGTTTGGCCGCAAGGCTTTCTAGGATTGCCGCGTGGTTGATCGCTACGGAACCGATGTCCTTGCCGCAGGCCGGCGCAAGCCCCACTCGACCGAGCACCCAGCCGAACTGGGCCTCGTGGTCGAGGACGTGCAGACCGGGTACGTCGGTGCGGTGGTGAGGGTCGAGTACGGGCGGGTCGATCTGGAAGACCGGCGCGGGCACGTGCGCGGCTTCCCTTTGGGCCCTGGCTATTTGCTCGAGGGCCGTCCGGTGATCCTCACCCCGCCGCGTCGTGCGGCGCCTGCCGCCGCCACGAGGACGGCGTCCGGCTCGGTCGCCCTGCCGGGAGCCCGCGCCCGGGTGGCCCGCGCCAGCCGGATCTACGTCGAGGGGCGGCACGACGCCGAACTCATCGCGCAGGTGTGGGGCGAGGACCTGCGGATCGAGGGTGTCGTCGTCGAGCATCTCGGCGGCGTGGACGACCTGGTGGAGATCGTGGCGGAGTTCGCGCCCGGTCCGGGGCGCCGGCTCGGTGTGCTCGTCGATCACCTGGTCAGAGGTTCGAAGGAGGCGAGGATCGCCGACGCGGTGCGGCGAGGGCCGGGTGGCAGCGACACGCTGGTGGTCGGCCATCCCTACGTCGACATCTGGCAGGCCGTGAAACCCCAGCGGCTCGGCCTGGCGGGCTGGCCGGATGTGCCACGGCACATCGAGTGGAAGCACGGGGCGTGCCGGGCGCTCGGCCTGCCCCACGCCAACCAGGCGGACATCGCCAGGGCCTGGCGGCATATTCGGTCCCGGGTGCGCGACTGGAATGACCTCGAGCCGGCGCTGATCAGCCGGGTCGAAGAACTCATCGACTTCGTGACGCAGCCGGCCTCGTGACGCAGCGGGCTTAGGCTAGGCTAAGCCGGGATCCCGACCCGCGGGACAGAAATCGGGCGCATGCAGGGCGTATTCGGCGTACTAATCGGCACCTTTCTCATCGGCCTCCGTGAAGGCCTCGAGGCGGCGCTCATCGTGAGCATCGTCGGCGCCTTCCTGAAACGAAACGGCCAGCCGATACGGCCGATGTTTGCCGGCGTCGCCTCGGCGGTGCTGATCAGCGTCGCGGTCGGGGTGGGCCTGAATCTGTTCGCGACGAGCCTGCCGCAGGCGCAGCAGGAGATGATGGAAACCGTCATCAATGTCATCGCCGTGGTGTTCGTGACGTCGATGATCATCTGGATGAACGGCAACGCCGCGCAGGTCAAGGGCGAGCTCGAGCGCGATGCCCGGCAGGCGATCAACCGCGGCGGTGCGCTCGCCTTGGCCGCGATGGCCTTCCTCGCCGTCCTCAAGGAGGGCTTCGAGACATCGGTGTTCTTGTTGGCGGCCGCCCAGACGTCGCACGGCAACCGATGGTTCGCCGTACTGGGTGGTGCGCTGGGGATCGCGGCGGCGGTCGCGATGGGTGTCGCGCTGTACTTCGGCGGATTGAAACTCAACATCGGCCGCTTTTTCCGGGTCACCGGGGTGTTCTTGGTGTTGATCGCCGCCGGGCTGGTGCTGGGGGCGCTGCGTACCGCACACGAGGCCGGCTGGGTGAACATCGGGCAGCGGCGGGTGTTCGACCTGTCCGCCTGGCTGCCCAGCAACTCGGTGCTCGGCGCGGTGACCGCCGGGATGTTCGGGATACCCGCCGACCCCCGAGTCATCGAGGTGGTGGGCTGGCTGCTCTACGCGGTGCCCGTGCTCGCCATCTTCTTGTGGCCCGCTCGCCTTGCCGCCGCCCCGCGGGCCAGGGCGCGCCTGTTGGCGGCCGCCTCGATGCTGCTACTCCTCACCGCCGCCGCGCTGGTGGCGCTGGTGCCGGCCGGCGACTCTTCGGGCGACCCGCGGACCCGCACCGTCAGCGATCGTGCCGGCCACACCGCCGCGGTGTCGCTGGTGAATGGGCCGCACGGACGGGAGCTCGCCATCTTCGCGCACGGCACCTCAACCGTCCGCAACATCCTGCTCGTCCCGGTTGACGACAAAATCGTGGACGGCTTGCCGGTACAGGTATGGCAGGCTTCTGAGGCTGCCGGGGCCGACGGCGCGTCGGAAGTAACGCTGGATCAGTTGCTGAGCATGACCGGGGGCCGGCTGCCGGTCGGTCTGGCGGTTGGGCGCACTCCGGGGCCGTTTCAGGGTCAATGGTCGACAACCACCGTGTATACCGTGCTTGCGCACAGCGATTCCGTGCTAAATGCGCAGGCAACGAGCAACCGCACGGCGGTTTTGACCGGCGGTGGGCTGATCGGGGCCAAGACCGTCAGTCTTGGCGGGCTGGCGACGGACTGGTCCACGTCCGGGGCCGAAGACCGCTCGGCCGCCGCGCAGATCGCGGCAAGTCATCGAAACCGTGCGGAAGCGCAGCTGTGGAAGGTATGGCTTCCGCTGGCACTGGGTGGTTTTGCTCTGGCCTGCGTCCTTGGCGCTGTAGCCTCGGCGCGGCGCGGGACGCCGACCGAACAGGAAAGGAAGACGGTTGACACCGAATCGAACCGCCCGAAGTTGCCGGTCCTTTGAGTTCTGGCCGGCCGCAACGGCGTTGGTCGTAATCACAACATCCTTGGCGACGGCCTGTAGTCACTCGAGTGGCAACGCGAGCCGCGCGGAATCTCAGAAACCCGGCGGCACCAACGCGGTCAAGGTCACCATGGCCAGCACCGCCGGCAAGGACGGCTGCGCCCTTGACAACACCAGCGTGCCCGCGGGGCCGGTGACCTTCACGGTGGCCAACACGAATGCGCCCGGTATCAGCGAAGTCGAATTGCTCAGGGACCAGCGGATCGTCGGCGAGAAGGAAAATCTCGCGCCCGGCCTGGATCCGGTCTCGTTCACGGTCACCTTGGACGGCGGCGCGTATCAGCTCTACTGTCCGGGCGCGAGCACCGAATACCAAACCCTCACCGTCACGGGCAAAACGCCGGCGGCGCCGACGGGCACCGTGGCCGGCATCCTCAGCCAGGGGACCAAGGACTATGCGGGCTATATCGTCAGCCAGATCAGTCAGCTCAACGATGGCGTGAAGGCACTCGACGCCGCCGTGCAGTCTGGCAACGTCGACGCCGCGAAGAGCGCTTACGCCAAAGCCCGGCTGTTCTGGGAGCGCTCGGAGTCCACCGTGGAGGGCTTCGTGTTACCGGGCTTCGCGGTCGGCGACAATGCCGGCAGCCTGGACTATCTGATCGATATGCGTGAGTCCACGCCGGTCGACGCCAAGGTGGGGTGGAAGGGCTTCCACGCCATCGAGCGTGACTTGTGGCAGGGTGGCGCGATCACCCCCGCCACCAAGGCATTCAGCAGCGAATTGGTCGGTAACGTCGGCAAATTGAACGGCATCGTCGCCAACCTGCAGTACAAGCCCGAGGACTTGGCCAACGGTGCCAGCGACCTGATCGAAGAGATCCAGAACACCAAGATCACCGGAGAGGAGGAGGCCTTCAGCCACATCGATCTGGTCGACTTCTCGGGCAACGTGGAGGGCGCTCAGCAGGCGTACGCTTCGCTGCGGCCGGGCCTGGAGAAGATCGACGCCAATTTGGTCAACCAGATCGATCAGCAATTCCACACGGTGCTGGCCACTTTGGACGGATACCGTGACCCGTCTGCGCTCGGCGGCTTCCGGACTTACACCCCTGCGCTGAAGGCCAGCGACGCGCCAAAGCTCACCGCGGTCATCCAGCCGCTGCACCAGAGCCTGTCGACGGTCGCCCAAAAAGTCGTCTCGGCGGGCTGACCTCGTGACCGACGACACGACCGAAACCGACGAAGCCGCAGCGGTTTCGCGCCGGCGGATGCTTGGCGGTGCCGTGCTGGCCGGACTCACCGGCACCGCGGTCGGCGCCGCCGGTGGAGGCTTCGCGGGTTACGCGCTGGCGGCCGAACGCAAAGGCGATGACGACGACAACGTCGACCTGCGGCGTAGTTATCCTTTCTACGGCCAGGTGCATCAGGGCGGAATCGCCACGCCGCCACAGCGTTACGCCATGTTCATGTCCTTTTCGCTTGCCGCCGGGGCTGGCCGCACCGAGCTGCAGACCCTGCTGGCGCGCTGGTCGGCCGCGGCCGCGATCCTGCAGCAGGGAAAGCCCGTCGGCACCGTGCAGCCACAGGTCGAGGTGCAGCCGCCCGTTGATACCGGGGAGGCCTATGGGCTGAGCCCGGCCAGTCTCACCGTCACCATCGGATTGGGACCGTCGCTGTTCGGCGATCGCTTCGGCCTGGCCGCACGGCGGCCCGCCCTGTTCATCGATCTGCCCCCGCTCAACGGGGACAACCTGGACCCCCGCCTGCGCGGCGGCGATCTGTCCGTCCAAGCGTGCGCCGACGACCCCCAGGTCTGCTATCACGCCGTGCGAAACCTGGCCCGGCTGGGCCGCAACATCGTCTCGCCGTCCTGGGCGGTGCTGGGATTCGGACGAGCATCGGCCGGCCCGGGCCAGCACACGCCCCGAAACCTCCTGGGTTTCAAAGACGGAACCCGCAACATCGCCACGGATGCGGAGTACGACCGGTTCGTCTGGGTCGAGGACAGCGACCAGCCGTGGATGAACGGCGGGACTTATCAAGTCGTGCGCAAGGTTCGGATGCTGCTCGAGACATGGGACGTCGACCGCATCGGCAATCAACAGCGGATCTTCGGCCGCACCAAAGAAGAGGGGGCGCCGCTGAGCGGCAAGGGCGAATTCGACACCCCCGACTTCACCGCCAAAGGCGCCGACGGCAACCCGCTGATCGACCCGATGTCTCACGTCGGCCTGGCCGCCCGGGAGAACAATGACGGCATCATGATCCGGCGCCGGTCCTACAACTACACCGACGGTCTCGACGCCAACGGCCAGCTCAACGCCGGCCTGCTGTTCATCTCGTACCAAAAAGATCCGCAAGATTTTATTCGCCTGCAGAACCGGTTGGGCGCCCACGACCTGCTCAACGAATACATTCGCCACATCGGCTCAGCAATCTTCGCGGTGCCGCCGGCGCCCGCCGAAGGCCACTACATCGGGCAAAGCCTTTTCAGCTAAGCAAATCTCCCCGAGAGTCGTCCGACGTTGGACGGCGCCGCGTTTCGGCTGTGTGATGTTTCGTGTCGCCCACGTAAATCAATGCCGCCCGCCGTCACACATCGGCCGTCGTAGAGCACTAACTCCGTGAAGCCACAAAATCAGCGAAAACGGAGGAATTCACATGACCGACGCGCTCGTCATCGACGCCGAAGGCCTCGACAAGCTGTCGTGTAACGCCAGGACCAACCCGGAGACCGGCAGGAAGACCCTGAAAGCTAAGACGGTGTGCGAGACCGGGTTCCGCAACATGACCTACGTCCGCGACCTGGCGCCGATGCTGGTGGGCGAGCCGCCCGCGCTGCTCGGCGACGACTCGGCGCCCAACCCCTCCGAGACCGCGCTGGCGGCGCTGGGTTCGTGCGTGTCGGTGGGTTTGCTGGCCAACGCGACACACCGCGGGGTGACACTGACCAAGATCGAGGTCGAGATGGAGGGCGACATCGACATCTCCGCGGTTTGGGGGGTGGGTGACACACCCGAGGGAAAGCGGCTGGGCTTCAGCGCGGTCCGGTGCAAGGTGACGCTGGCCGGAGACGCCGACGACGCGACACTCAAGGAGATCCACGACAACGCGATCGCCTGGTCACCCGTGGTGAACACGTTCCGCAACCCGGTGAGCGTCGACTCGACTCTGTCCACCGAATAGGCATCGAGACGGGAACCATTCCGTGACAACAACATTGACCAAGAGCGATCTTGCCGAGCTGGTCAGGCTGGCCCGCGTCCGGCGGGGATTGAGCTGGGCGAAGATCGCCGAATCGATCGCCAAGGACCCGGTGTGGACCGTCGCGGCGCTACTCGGACAGCATCCGCTCTCGGCCGGCGACGCGGCAACGGTCGCATCGCTTCTCGACCTCGACGACGAGGCGGCAACGGTCCTGCAAATGATGCCGTACCGGGGTTCGGATGCGACCATGGTGACAGACCCGACGATCTACCGGTTCCATGAGGCGCTGGCCGTCTACGGCCCGGCGATCAAGGAACTCATCCATGAAGAATTCGGTGACGGCATCATGAGCGCGATCAACTTTCAGATGAGCGTGCACCGGTGCCCGCACCCCGAAGGCGACAGAGTGGTCGTCACTTTCGACGGCAAGTTCCTCGACTACGCGTGGAAACACTCCGCCCAGGAGGTATCGAGATGACGACGACGATGAATCCGGCTGCCAGTCAGTTGAATATCGAACTGCTGGAAGACATCCGGGCCCATGCCGGGGCACTGGACCGCGGCGAGCATCAATCCCGTCGCAGTTTCGCCGCACTGGGTACTGCCGGCCTGCTCGGGCTCGGCGCGCCCGCCAACGCCGACGGCAGGCTCCCCGACATGGCCGAAGTGATCCGGTTGATCTCCGGAGAATGCATGAGCACCGGGTTCTCATTGTGGGCCCATCGCATGGCCGTGGACTACTTGCTCACGGCGGCAACGCCTTACAGTACGGTGGCGGCCCGGTCGCTCCTTGCCGGGACCACGCTGGGGGTGACCGGCATGGCGTCGGCATTCAAGGAGGCGGCGGGCTGCGGAAGCCTGGAGTTGACCGCCACGCCGGTCGAGGGGGGCTACGAGGTGGCCGGGGCGATCAGGTGGGCCAGCAACCTCTACCCCGACTCGACCATGGTGACCGCGGTGCGTACCGACGCCGGGGAGAGGCTGATCGTGGCCTTGCCGCTGAACATGCCGGGCGTGGTGGTGGGCGATCACTTCGACCTGCTGGCGATGGGTAGCACCGCCTCGTCGTACCTGAACCTGACGGGCGCCTATATCCCCGCGGAGCAGGTGTTGTCCTGTGACTTCGAGGACTTCCTGCAGGCGGTCCGTCCGACGTTCCTCGTCTTGCAGTCGGCGATGTGCCTGGGCCTGACCCGGACTGCGGTAAATCAGGCCAAAATCGGTCTCGGCGGGGTGAACTCGGTATTCAGCACCCAGGTCGAGCACGTGGCGGAAAAGCTTGCCGATGCGGAAACCACGCTGGCGGAACTTGCCGCGGCGGTGGGCGGTGTCGAGTCGCCCACCAAGAAGGAGCTGTTATCGCTGCGACTCGCCGCGGCCGAACTGTCCAGCGCCAGTGCGGATCTCGAGATCCGCACCGCTGGTGGCAAGGGTTATGCGAGCAGGACATCGGCCAGCCGTCGCTACCGGGAAGCGGCGTTCATCCCCGTCCAATCCCCGTCCGAAGGGCAGCTTCGCTGGGAACTGGCCGCATGCGCTTGAGCGCGAGACGATGGTGACCCCGGTGGCGGTGCCGCCGGGGGGCACCGAATCGGAACGGGTGGTCGGCGGCATTCCGCTGGCCAATCTGGTCCGCGACTTTCATCGGCCGATGGTCAATTTCGCCCGCACCATGGTGGATTCGGCGACGGTGGCCGAAGAGGCCGTGCAAGAGGCGTGGGTGCAGGTGCTGCAGTCCGCGGATTCATTCGAGGGGCGCTCCTCGGTCGGCACCTGGTTGTTCGGGATCGTGAAGAACACCGCGTCGCGGCACCGGCGCCGCGAATCCCGCATCCGCGACCACGAGGTGCTGTCCGCGGATGACGTCGACCCCCTGGTGGGCCGTATGCATCCCGCCAGCCATCCCGATGCGGGGCACTGGAGTATCCCGCCGTCGCGGCGCTTTCTGCCGGAGGACCGCACCGTCGAGAACGAGCTCATCGGATATGTCCGTACGGCATTGGACGCGCTGCCCGAGCGGCAACGGCAACTGGTCATCCTGCGGGACGTCGTCGGCACGACGGCCGAAGAGGCGGCCGAACTTCTCGAACTGACCACCGAGGGGCAGCGGGCGCTGCTCTACCGCGCCCGCGGAAATCTTCGCAACGAATTGGAAAAGCGGTATCGCCGATGACCATCCACGACAACGCGGTCCCCGCGATCGACTGCGTCGACTTCGTCCGCCTCGTCGACGAACTCGTCGACTCCGATCCGCGGCAGTGGGGACCGATCGTGGCCAAGCACCTCGACGAGTGCCCCCCGTGCCTGGTCTACCTGCAACAGATGCTCGACCTCAAGATTCTGCTCAACCACGTCTTCGAGGGGGAGAAGCTCAGCGCGGAGCACATCACCGGGGTCATCAACGCGATCAACGCTTTACGGAAAGGCGAACACCGATGACCATCGACGCGCAAGCGCCACAGTTGGAAAGCGCGGCCCCGGCGCCACCCGCATTCGCCGCCTTCTCCGCCGGTGTCGCGACGAACGCCGTCGCCGACGATCCGTTCGAACCGCTCAGCGTGGGGGCCATGGTGGACCGAGTGGCCGCCATGGCCGTGGAAAAGGCGACGCACCCGTGGGCGTTTCTGATGCGCTCGGTGGTCGGCGGTGTGATGGTCGCGTTCGGGGCGCTGCTGGCGTTGATGGTAAGCACCGGAGTCAAGACCCCGGGTGTCGCAAGCCTGTTGATGGGCCTGGCGTTCGGCATGTCGTTCGTCCTCATCCTGGTGTCCGGCATGTCGCTGATCACCGCCGACATGGCCGCGGGATTTCTGGCCGTCCTCAACCGCGTCATGAGCGTCGGCGGCTACGCCTTTCTGGTTACCGTCGGCCTCATCGGCAACGTCCTGGGCGCGCTGGTGTTCGTCACGGTGTGCGGGGCCGCGGGAGGCCCATACCTGGGCGCCTTCGCCGAACGGGCGGCTACCGTCGGCGCGCAGAAGGCCGGCCAGCCGTTCTGGACCGCACTGCTGCTCGCCGTGGTGTGCACCTGGTTCCTGCAGACGTCGATGTGCATGTTCTTCAAGGCTCGCAGCGACGTCGCCCGCATGACGTTCGCGTTCTACGGACCGTTCGCATTCGTGATCGGCGGCACCCAGCACGTGATCGCCAACGTCGGCTTCCTCGGTCTTCCCCTGTTGCTCAACCTGTTTCACCCGGCCGCACCGTGCGGCGGGATCGGTTGGGGATTCGGCCAACACGGCCTGCTCACCAACCTCGGCATCACCACCGTGGGCAATCTGATCGGCGGCACGCTGTTCGTGGCGTTACCTTTCTGGGTCATCGCGCGGCTACAACGGCACCGCGCCTAGCCGGCAAGTGACCGTGCCGTTACAGCGGGCTTAACAGCTCCCGCGAAAGCCCTCCGTCCCGTGGGTTAGGGACTTAAGCCTCACGACCGACGACCCCCTGGGTTTATAGCGTCGCCGGTGATGGAGGGAGAGCGAAATGTCCGGACCTGATCAAGAGCGCGGCGTCGTCGTCGCGGTGGACGGCTCGAAGGCATCGAACGCCGCGGCGATTTGGGCCGCCCACGAGGCGGCGATGCGGAAAATTCCGCTGACCGTCGTCCACGCGGTGACGACCCCGACCGCCACCTGGCCGCCGGTCCCATACCCCGAGTCTCTAGCGGTGCGGCTGGAAGACGAGGGCAAGAAGGCGGTCATGCACGCGATCAAGCTCGCCGAAGAGGCGCTGCCGGCGGACCGAAAGGTCGCCATCCACCGGGAACTCGTGTACTCCAGCCCGGCACTGGCCCTGATCAACATGTCCGGCGAGGCGGAGCTGATCGTTGTGGGCACGGCGGGGCGAGGATTGCTGGCCCGGGGTGTGCTCGGTTCGGTCAGTGCGACCGTGGTGCGGCACGCCCATTGCCCGGTCGCGGTCATCCATGGCGACGACCTGCCGGACATGGACAACGCTCCCGTCGTCGTGGGGGTCGACGGCTCGCCGGCTTCCGAGCTCGCGATCGAAATCGCCTTCGACGAAGCCTCCCGTCGCGGTGTCGGCCTGACGGCCTTACACGCATGGAGTGACATCACGATAAGCGAACTCCCGGAAGCGGATTGGTCGTCGCTGGAAGCGGAGGCGCACCGCAGCCTGGCCGAGAACCTGGCGGGTTGGCAGGAACGCTATCCCGATGTGACGGTGCAGCGACTGGTCGTACGTGACGCGCCGGCCCGGCAGCTCGCCGAAAAGTCGGAAACCGCCCAGCTCCTCGTCGTCGGCAGTCATGGGCGCGGCGGTCTGACCGGTGTGCTGTTGGGATCCGTCAGCAACGCGGTCCTGCATTCGGTTCGGACGCCTGTGATCGTCGCGCGGCCTGCGGCATCCGCCTGAACTGCGGCGGGGCGAAGGACGGTTGCCGTCCAGGCACAAAGGGCGGCAAGGTCGCGTTCGGCGTGCGCCACGGTACGGTCGGGGCGCACCAGTGCGGCGGTGGCACGGCCTCGTTCTAGCCATGCCTCCAGCGGGCTGCCGGCTTCGGCGACCAGCACGGTGACTTGGCGCTGCCGCAGCGCCGCCTCGTCGGCCGCACCAGGGCGGGCGGTGCTGATCAACGCGAAACCGCCGCCGAGCACGTCGTCCAAACGTTGACCGTCGCGTAGCGTCGGGTTCGGGCAGAGCATGCCGGCGAGCCGGTGCGGTCGCAGGGATCGGCGTACCAACGCGGAACGGTGCAGCGCAGGGGTTCTCGAGTCGACGACCTTGTCTCGCAGGCCGGGGATGAGCCGCAGCCGTGGCAACACCGCCCGGCGGGCCGCATTGCCCAGGCGGCCGCCGCCGGTCATGGCCCAACCGACGCTCAGCGCCAGGCGAATCATCGATCGGGTATGCGGTTTACGTTCCCGCTCATAAGTCTCCAGAACGCTCGGCGCCAGGGTGCCGTGGTGAACTCCGGCAATCTTCCACGCGAGGTTGGCCGCGTCTCGCAGTCCCGCTCCCATACCCTGGCCGATGAACGGGGGAGTGAGGTGCGCAGCGTCGCCGAGGATGAAGACGTTGCCTCGACGCCAGCGATCGGCGATCTGCGCGCGGAAGGTGTACTCGGCGACCCGCAACAGCGTCAGCTCGCCGATGAGTACGGTGCTCGTCCACGGCTCGATCAAGGGCCGCAATCGGTGCAGGCTGCCGAAGTCATTCGCGGTTTCGCCGGCCAGCAATTGGAACTCCCACCGGTAGCGGGCCGGCCCGATGCGCATGTAGGTCCCCGCGCGACCCGGGTCGCACACCTGGTGGACCCCGTCCCACTGGCCCAGATCCGCATCGCTGGCGATGTCCACAACCAGCCAGCGCTGCTGAAAGTTCAAGTCCCGCATGGCCGAGCCGATCTGGGTGCGCACCATGCTGTTGGCGCCGTCGCAGCCCAGCAGGTAGTCGGCGTCGACCTGGTGAGCGCGGCCGTCGGAGCGATCGGTGAAGGTGACCCGGACACGTGTTGCGCCCGTCACGATGTCGGTGACGTCGGCGTTCCCGCGCAGCCGGGCGTTGGGGTGGCGTTCGAGGTTGGCCCGCAGCAGAGCCTCCAATTCCGGCTGGTCGAACATGTTGGCCTGCGGGTAGCCGTGCACACTGCGCCCGGGATCGCGGTTGAACTCGGCCAGCGTGCGGAAACGGTTGTCTACCAGCCGCAGGCCCAGCGTCGGCCGCGACATCGCGGCGAACGCGTCGGCGATCCCGAGGCGGGCGATGATGCGATAGATCTCATCGTCCAGGTGCACGGCGCGCGGTTGGGCGTACACGCCGGGCCAACGGTCGAGCACCAGGCAGTCGACGCCGTACTGCGCCAACAACGTGGCGGCGGTGACGCCGGTCGGTCCGGCGCCGACGATGACGACGGGGACCCGGCGGGTCGACGGGGTGGTCACGCGAATCGGACTGCGGTGCGCTGCGTTCCGAGATCGATGGCCCCGTCGTCGGTGGCCACCGACGCCTCGACGACGTCGCCGTCATGCAGGTAATTCTGGTTGGCGGCCTGGCGCGAGAAGAACATCTTCCATTTCATAGCGGGCGGCAACAGGTTTCCGATGAGCTGCACGGGCTTCGGCGGGGCGCTCAGCGCGGTGCCGGCCGGGGTGCCGGTGAGCACCAGGTCACCCGGGGCGAGTTCCTGGAACTGGGTGAGCGACTGCAGCGCTTCCAGTGGCCGATACAGCATGTCGCCCTCGACGAGGGCGTTTTGACGTTCCTGGCCATTGACACGCAGGCGCAGGCGCAGATCGCCGAAGCGCTTGAGCTCATTGGCGGTGAGTAGCACCAGCTCCGGGCCGACCGGTGTGAAAGTCGGATACGACTTGGCCTCGTAGAACTGGGTTTGCGGAAGTTGAATGTCCCGCGCGGAGACGTCGTTCGTGACGACCAACCCGGCGACGAAATCGTCCAGGTTGTCTTCGGAGATGGTGGTGCCGATGGCAATCGCACGGCCGATGACGAGGCCGATCTCCACCTCGTAGTCGAGCAGCCTGACGTGCTGCGGTTTGACGATGTCATCGAAAGGCCCGTTGATGGACGCCGATGCCTTGCGGAAGAACGTGAGCGGGATTGACGCCGGATCCATGCCCGCGTCCCTGACGTGCGATTCGTAATTGGTCATTTGGGCGATGACTCGGCACGGCCGGGTCACCGGTGAGATCAAGTTGAGGGTGTCGACGGCAACGGTCTCGGTTCCGTTGGCCGCTCTCTCGATGGCGGCCCGGTCGGCCAGCAGCGCTGCGGTGCTGGTGGCCGTGGTGTCGATCTTGACTGCGCCGTTGGCGGTCTTGAGCCACCAGGCGTGGCCGGTTTCAGAGGCGGTGTGCAGCACGGAAAGGGTCATGAGGTGGGAACTTTCAGTAGGCCGACCAGGCGTTTGACATCGAATTCGTTGTCCGCGCGGAGCGCGGTGGCCATCGAAACCAATTCGCGCCGAGCCGATTTCGCGTCGGTTCCGAGGAAATCCTTGGTAGCCGGTGGCCCCCACTGGGCCAGCCCGGATGCGGTGAAGGGCGCCCAGCCCGGGTCCAGCGTGTTGTCGAACAAGTCGCCATCGGTGAAGTGCTCGAACAGATAGCCATCGGGATCGCGCCAGTAGTCGAAGATCTGACTGCCCTGAATGTGCCTGCCGATTCCCCAGGACCGGGAATAGCCCCGCGCACCAAGGTATTCGCCGCCGGCGGCCAGCGCGTCGAGATCGCTGACCTGATATGCGGAATGGACGTAGCGGTTGGCCGGACCGAGGGCCATCGCCAAGGTGTGATGGTCGGCCGGTGTCGAGCCACGGTCGCACCGGATGAAACTCATGGTTGGGCCTCGGTCGCGCTGGCCGGGGAAGTACAGGAAATCGCTGACGATCATGCCCAGGTTGTCCAGATACCAGTTCAGCGCCTCGACGTACTTGGTCGACTGCACCACGAGGTGGCCCAGGCGCTGCACCCGCGCGGGCTCTCGGGGCGGACGCTGGCCGGTGTTGACGCGCCGCATGTCGTTTCCGAAATTGAAGGTGGGGGTTTGTTGGCCCGGCAGTTGCGGGAGTTCATGCAATCCGGCGACGACGCGGACCGGCATGCCACTGGGGTCGATCAACTCGACCGACACCCCGCCGATGGTTTCCGGCAGCGGCCGCACGGATGCGCCCACGGAGTCCGCCAACCGGAGCACGTCGGCCTCGTCGGTCGCCCGGAACGCCGCGCCGGCGAAGCGGCTTCGCCGGCCGCGACGCAGGATGAGGCACGGCGCTCCCGCCCATGTTCCGCGTAACTGCAGTTCGTCCGGGCCGTGTTGTGCCGTGTGGAAGCCGAACGCCCGCGCGAACGCCTCGGCCCGGGTCAGGTCCGGGCGCTCGAACTCCAACCACGCGATGTCGGCGACTTTGATCACCGGGTTACGCGACCGCCCCGGATGCTCGCCGGGCCGTGCGGTCTGCTCGCTGTGCGCCTGCCGGCTGGCGCTATCGGTCAAATCCATGACAACTCCCAACTAACTGACGAAATCGTCACATACGAGAGAAGGTTCAGTCAAGGATCTGACGGAATCCTCATAACTGATGCATACTGCTATGAATGAGCGCGACGGCAGAACCGACCAGGCTGGAGCGGCGCAAGCGGCGTACCCGGGCTGCGCTGGTCAAAGCCGCGCAGCGGCTGATCGCCGAGGGCAAGGTAAACGTCCCGGTCCTGGAAATCACCCAGGCCGCCGACGTCGGGATGGGGTCCTTCTACAACCACTTCGACAGCAAGGAGCAGTTGTTCGAGGCCGCGGTCGCCGACGTCCTCGACACCTACGGCTCGATGCTCGATCAGCTCACCGAAGCCATCGAGGACCCGGCCCAAACTTTCGCCACCAGTTTCCGGCTGACTGGCCGGCTGTTTCGTCGGCACCCGCAGGAGAGCCGGATTTTGTTGGCCAACGGGCTGGAACTGCTGTCGTCGGAACGGGGTCTGGCCCCGCGCGCACTCCGCGACATCAAAGCCGGCGTGGCGGCCGGGCGGTTCGACGTCGAGGACCCCGAGTTAGCCCTCGCCATGGCCGGGGGAGCGCTGCTGGGCCTCGGAAATTTGTTGCGTGACCATCCCGATCGCGACGACGCGCGCGCGGCCGACGTCGTCACCGAAAACGTTCTGCGGTTGTTCGGGCTCAGCGCCGACGAGGCGCACGCCATCTGCCAACTCCCCTTACGGGACGGGGGACTCTTCGAAGGCTAGCGGGCGACGGCGTCCACGGCGAATGCGACGTTTCGACCCACTCCGCCGTCATCGCCGGCCTCGCCCGGGGTGGTCCACCGCACGTGTGCGGTGCCGGTTATGTGCAGGGTGGCGCCGGTTTCGAAATCGAGGAACAGCAAAGCGGCCTCGTCGTCGACGGCCAGGTTGCCATAACTGTTGAACATGTTGTTCCCCGGAAAATCCGGCCACCACAGTCGGTCTGCGGAGTCGACTCGGACGAATCCCGGCGGTCCTCCGCGATGTGACGCATCTCGACCACGGGTGGGATGGCTGGTGCCCAGAAAGAACGTGTCGGCCCGTGCAATCAACGCTTGATCGGACGCATCCAGAACGGTCGCGCGTCTCGCAGGTATTTGAGGAGGGGCAGCAAGGGTGGCCCCATCGATGGCGTGGCGATGAATGTACTTGGGGCAGTTGCCGTATGACTGATCGACGCGGACGGTCATACCACCCGGGTGGTCAGCACTGACAAGCTCGCCGTTGACCCGTAGCCTGCGGCGGGTGGCGAAGTCGATGGCGATCAGTCCTACCTGTTGGCCGGTCGGGATCTCGTGCAGGGGATCGCCGCCGCGGGGGAACGCCGACACCCGCAAGATGTCATGGTGGCCGCGGAGGAAACCCGGCGGTGCGGCCAACGGCGAGATCCAGAGGACCCCCGCGTGGTCGCGCGCGGTCAGCACGGCGAACCGCTGTGACGCGAGAAACTTTGCGGCGCCCGGAGACAGGCCCGATGAGTCGAGCATGCCCTCGAGCCGCCTGGCCTCGGCTTCGACGCCCGCCCGGCGCTGCGTTGCGGTCTCGCCCTCGTGGAAGCCGGTCGCGGTCACATGAGCCGTAACGCCGCCGCGACCGCAAACCTTCCGTGCATCGCGGGAAACCAGCGGCTGTTGTCCCTAGGCGACCGACACGATGCGGGCAACCAGCTTGCCGCCCCGGATGACGTCGATCGTCTGGCCCGCCGCAACCTCGTCGAAGTAGCGCCCCGCACGCTTTCGCAATTCGTCGAGCTCGATCCCGCCGCCGGTGTCGACCGGGCTCGGGGTCCTCTCCGCTTCACCGGCGGACACGATCTGCGCCAACAATCTGCCGCCGCGAACAACGCTGATCGTCTCCCCGGCCGCGACCCGGTCGAAGCAGCGCCCGGCGCGCGTTCGCAGTTCGTCCAGCCCGACCCACCCGCCGGCGTCCCGCGCCGCGAGTTTCGCAGACCGCGCCGGGATGGGAGCCACCCTCCAGTCACCGACGGGCACCATCCGCGCCACGAGCTTGCCGCGACGGACGACATCGATGGTCTCCCCGGCGGCAACCCGTTCGAGATACGTACAGGCGTCACTCCGAAGTTGGCCTAGGCCAATGGCTTCCCGCATTTCAATCCAATCCCTTCATCGGCTGGCCGGCGGCGCCAGCATGTCCTTCCAGCCGTCGTCTCCCGTTTTGCTCGAGTTGTCGACCGCGTACTTCACACCGTCGGGCCCCACCAGTTCGCCGCTCTGGGGGAGGTAAACGGCCGGGGGAGGACCGCCGGGGGTGTAGACGCAGGGATTCGGCTGCTGCCCATTGCATTCCACGGTTCCCGATCCCGGCCGCTGCAGTGGATCGCTGGTCGGGGGTGGCGTCCCCGCCACCCGGTCGGAGGGCGCCGGGTTGAGGCCGTTGTTGACCGACGGCGCGGGTATCACCAGCCCCGGCTTCACCGGCTGGTCGCAGCGCGCCGCCGGCGCCGGGCAGGTGACGAGCTGGTTGGGGTCGCCGTACCACGGGTTGGTTCCCAACGGAACGTACGGTTTGGGGTCGCGGCACTCACGCGGCGTCGCAGCCCGCTTACCCGGGACATCGACACACGGAAGGTTGCGTGCGCCGCGCACCGCGTTGGCAGGGGTGTCCTGCGGGATCTTGCAATAGGTTCCGGACGGCATCGGCGCCAGGCTGGTATCCGCGGGAGACCGCCACTGGGATGCCGGGAGAAACCCGGTCAGACACGGCGGGGGCTGGTTGATCGTCAGCGAGGTCCCGAGCGATGCGTAGCCCGGGAAGGCAGTCGTGACCGTCTGACCTTCCGAGGCGCCCTGCGGATAGGCCACCAGCAGTTGCTCGACGCCCTTGTGGTAGCGCTTGAGCATGTCGAGCACGATTTCGAGATTCGCCAGTGTCTGCGGGAGCGACTCTCGGACATCGCTGAACACCTCGTTGACCTGATCGGCGGTCGGCGCCGCCTGGGTCAGGATGCTTTGTAGGTGCTGGTCGTTTTCCGCGCTCTGCGCGGCCAGGATGTTCAGGTTGTGCGACCAGCGCTCGATCGAGTCACCGGAGTTGACCTGGCTGTCGATGATGGGCCCGGAGTTTTGGACGATGTCGTTGATGTCGGAGATGTTGGTCTTGAAGTCACCGGCGATCGCCTGCGTCGCATCGACCAGTCGTTGCAGCGCGGGGCCCAATCCGCCCACCGCTTGGGCTGTTTCGTCGAGCAGCGTGGCGATCTTGTCCTTGGGCAGCGCGGCCAGCCCTCGGTTGGCGGCATCGATCGCCGGCCCGATGTCGGTGGGGATGGTGCCCTTGGTGATGGTCTGACCGGGCGAAAAGTATTGGCGCGGGTTACCCACCGACACCAGGTCGAGATACTGCTCACCGACTGCCGACACCGAATGCACGTTCGCCGACGCGTCAATCGGGATCCGGTAACGATCGCCGATGCTCATCGTCACCCGCGCGCCCGTAGCGGTCGGGTCGACAGCGGTGACCGTGCCGATGGTTTCACCGCGATACGTCACGTTGGAGGTCTTGTACAGACCGCCCGACGCGGGCAGGGCCGCCTGCAGCGTGTACTGGCCGATCCCGGCCGCGGCGGGAATCTGCAAGTAGTACCAGCCCAGCGCAACCGCGGTGATCGCAGTCAGGACGCCGAACATGACCAGCTGGCGCTTGATGAAGCGGGTCAGCATTGCCTGTCCGCCCTTTCGACCAGAGGGCCGCCGGGGGCGTCGTTGGGGTTCGGCGTGTACCGGACGTCCGGGATCATCGTCTCGGGGTCGCGGCCCCACGATTGCTCGAGCGCACGCAGTGCTCCGGAGAACCCGGTCCCGGTGAGGACTGCGTTGTCGACAGCGCTCATCGTCAGGTCGAGCGTCAGCGACAAATTGAAGTAGTCGCCGCGGAACGCCTTGGGCACGGCGTCGATGTCGAACGGCCGGACCAGGATCAGCTTGAGTGCGCGAATCAAGTAGGGGGAGGCACGGCCGAGTTCCCGCAACGGGCACTGCAGCGACAACAGATCCTGGTGGAGGTCGCCCCGCGCGGCCGACAGGTATTGGTCGGCAACTCCGCTGAGCCGCCCCGTAGCGTCGACCGCGTCGATCAGAAGTTGCTGTTTATCGGCGAAATGTTTGAGCAGTGGCGGGAATTCGGTGAGGACCCGATCCAGGACGTCGGAGCGGGGACCGACGTACGCTAGCAGCCGGTTGGTGGAATCGATGGCCCGGGTGATGTCAGCGCGTTGCTCGTCGAGCCGGGCGGTGAAGGTGTCCAGCTTGCCGAGGAAGGCACGGATCTGCTCGGCCCGACCGTTCACGATGTTGTAGACCTCGTTCTGCAGCACTTCGAGGTTCGGGATGCCTCCGCCGCGCAGCACGATGGCGAGACTCGCGAGCGTCTGCTCGGTCGTGGGGTAAGTGGACGCATTCTTGAGCGGGATGGTGTCGCCGTCCCTCAGTAGCTCCGGAGACGGGTTGGGGGGCGCCGCCAGCTCCACATGCTGCGAACCCAGCAGGCTGGTCTGCCCGATCTTGGCGGTCGCGTTCCTGGGCAACTTGACGTTCTTGCCCAGACGTAGCGTCAGCGTCGCGATCCAGTTCTTCAGTCCGATCGCGCGCACCGTGCCGACAAAGACATCGGCCACCCGCACCCGGCTGTTGTCGTTGAGGGCCAGCGTGTCGGGCATCTGCACGTAGACGGTGTAGGAGCCGGGCCCGGAGCCCGGGCCGCCCGGCATCGGCACGTTCGCGATTCCATGCCACTTCGCACACGACGTCAGCATCACGACAGCAGCCAGTAGTGCGATTCCCTGCCGCGCCCGGTATCGGACCCGAATAGCCAAGGCGCGCAATGCGTTCATGATCCCGCTCCCGTCGCCGCGGCCACCGGCGCCGGCGTCGGCGCGACCGGACCCGGGATCACACCTGGTCCGGGCGGCGGCGGTGGGATCGGCACCTGCGGGGCCCGCAGGCCGATCGGTGGCAACACCGGGTACTCGTCGTAGGCGTTCGGCGGCCCGGGCGGGGTCTGCAGCCCCGGGGGCGGGGGTCCGGCGTCGGGGCCGCCCATCAATTCGGCCAGCGATTCGGGGGTCAACAGGCCGCCCGTGATCGGCCCCACCTGTGTGCCTTGCATGCCCGGCGCGACAACCCAGCCGGGCTGGGTGTTGCGGTGCGAGAACGGGGTGTCGGGCACCCAGATTCCGGGCACCGTGGTGTCCTTGTATCCGTTCGGTGGGTGCAGCCTCGGCTCGGAGTAGGCGATTTCCTTGGGTAGCGCCTCGGCGGTGCTGAACAGGTTCAGCCCGAACGGCAGGTAGTTGAACTTGATCGCATCGAGGACTGGCGCCAGGTATTGCGCACACAGCTCGGCGGACTCTTGATAGCCCAACCGGCTACCGGCCTGAATCATGCTGCAGAAGAACTGCATTGGGTTGGCGAAGTTAGGGATCGCCGGGATCGACATGACGGCCCCATGCGACGGGTGGTAGATCTGGCTGAGGTTCGTCTCCAACGTCGGCAGGACATGCAGCGCGGTCTCCAAACCGTTCAGTGGGTCGGGCTGGACCAACGTGGTGGTCAGGGTGGCGAGGTTGTCGAGGTCATGGACGAGCACCTCGCGGTTCTTGGTCAAGAACGGGCGCAGGGTGGAGAGCAGGCTGTCGAACTGCTGTAGCGCATTGGCGAGATCGTGGTCGGATCCGGTCAACTCGCCGGTGAACTGGGCCAGGTTCTTGTTCAGCGCGACGAACTGCTGGTCGTCTTTGTGCAGTGCGTTGACGAACTGGGCCAGGCTCTTCACCACCGCGAAGAAGTCGCCACGGCCCTCGTTCAGCGCGGTCAACGCCCGCGACAGGCTGTTCAGCGTGGCGTTGATCTGCTTGCCCTTGCCGGCCAGCCCGTCCGCGAACGACTCGATGGCCTCACCGAACGGACCTTTGGGTTGCTCGGGTGTCGGGCCAAGTTTGGCGATGACGTTGGCGACGCCTTCGCGCAGTTCGTCCCACTCCGTCGGGACCTGCGTGCGCTCGAGGGGGATCACGGCGTTATCGCCCATGACCGGACCACCTTTGTAGGGTGGCTCCAGTTGAATGCTGCGCGACGCCACCAGCGTCGGGTTCACAATGACGGCGGACGCGTTGGCGGGCACCTTGTACTTGTTGTCGTAGTGAAACGTCACCTTCATCTTGTCGCCGGCCGGTTCGATCTTGTCGACGGAGCCGACACGAACGCCCATGATTTGGACTTTGTCGCCGGGATAGAGCGCGTTCGCCGTTGGGAAATAAGCGATTACGGTGTTGGCGGTCAGCTTCTGGTAAAGCCGCCAGCCGAGGGACCCGGCGACCAGGACCAGCAGTACCACCAGCACGCCGATGACCGTCCGGGGCCGCGGTTTGCGGATATTGAAGACGCTGCTCAATTCTCGCTACCTCCCGTGATGCCGCTGCCTCCGGTGCCACCCGGGTTGATGAACGGGGCGGGCAGCTGCGGCCCGGGTCCCTGCGGCGCGGGCGGCCCCGGCGGCAGCCCGGGCGCGAACGTCGACGGTGGGGGGGTGGGGCCGGCGGGCTGTAGGTTCTCGGTGCGCGCGCCCGGTGGTGCCTGGACGGGCAGCGGTACCGGTGTGCCCGGGACATCTGGCGGCGCCTCGCCGGGGCGCGCGGCGATCGGGATTCCCGGTGACGGTGGCAGGCCGTTGGGGTTCGGCGGCGACGCGGCTACATCGGTCGGCGCTGGGAAACTGCCACCGAACGGGCCGACGTCTACACCCGTGCACGGCAACGGGTTCCACGGCCGCGGCAGGGCGTCGGGCGGCGGGGTGTACGAACACGCCGTTCCGGGCGGGACGGCCGGTCCCGGGTGCTCTGGTGTGCCTTCCAGCACCGGAGGTGCGGGCGGCGGTGCGCCGTTGGGGAACCGGGTGCCGTTGGGGTCGGGCCAGCGGAACTCGGGAAGCCCGGCGCTGCGCCAGAAGTTCTCCGGGTCGATTCCGCGCTTCTTGAAGGCGGCGTCCACGAACGGCTGCAAGATCCAATACGGCAGCAGATTGGACAGGACGATCTTGAAGTACGGTCCCGACGCGACGGATTCCCCTAGCGATGCGGCGAATTGGCTGACATACGTGAGGGTTTGAGCCAGGTCGTCTTTGCGTTGCACCAGCACGTCGCTGATGGCACGCAACTGCTCCAGCACGGGATTGAGGTTCGGATTGTCGTTGATGAACCCCTGCACCTCGGCCGAGAAGGCGGAAATGTTCTGCAGCAGGACGCCGATGGCGCGGGCGCGTTCGTTGAACGCCGCCAGCAGCGTCTTCGCGTTGACCAGCAACCGGTTGATTTGTTCGCTGCGGTCACCGAGTACACTGGCCACTTGGTGGGCCTGAGCGAGTAAGTGCTTGACCTCTTCGTCGCGCTTACCGATGGTGTCGGAGAATTTGGTTAACCCGTCGAGCGTGGCACTCAAATGCGGGTAAGTCTCATTGATTGTCTGCGACAGGACATTCAGTGACTGCTTGACGGTGTCGATGTTCCAGCCGGTGGCGGCCTTGGTGATGTCGAAGTTCGCGTCGTAGAGCTGATAGGGCGTGGTGCTTTGGCCCAGTGGCAACACGGCCCCGGGCCGCAACTTCTGGGTTCCCCGTGGCTCGATCTCGAGCACCTTCTTACCCAGGATGGTGTCGGTCTTGATCGCGAGCCGGCTCTCGCTGCCGATGGTGTTGGGACCGATGTTGAACTTGATCACGACGTGGTCGCCGTCGATAGCGAACGCCTCCACCTTTCCGACATTCACGCCGGAGATGCGCACCTTGTCGCCCTTGTTGAGCTGACCGGTGTCGGTGAACTGCCCGTAGTAACTCGGGCTGGCGAAGATCATCGGGATACTGGTCAAGCTTTGGCCGACGGCGACCACGAGCACCAGCACGGTGATGCCCATCAGCCCGACCCGGTTGCGGTTGAATTCCGTCAGCGTTCTCATTGCGGCGTGCACCTACCGGTGGGCTGCTGCCAGATCCGGACCGTGCGTACCGGACCGCCGGCCTGCAGTCCGTTCCACTTGATCGTGAGGTCGCAGACGTAGAAGTTCACCCAGTCGCCATAGAGCCCGATGCTGCGTCCGATCAGGTTGAGCGCGGTCGGCGTCTTGTGGATCAGATCGCCGAGCTGATCGCGTTGGTCGACGAGCGGTTGCTGAAGAGCCTGCAGATAGTTGATCGCCTTGTGCAGCAGAGCGCGGTTGTCCGCGAGTAGGTCGGCCACCGTTCCGGCGGCGTTGCTGATGTTCGCGGTGCCGGCGGCCAGCGGGTCGGCGTGGTGTTCCAGCCCGGTGATCAATCTCTCGAAGTTGTCGACGGTCTGATCGAATTCCTTGCGATGCCGAACGGTGGTGTCCAGCACGGTGTTCAAGTTCTTGATCACCTCACCGATCGCCTGGTCGCGTTCGGCGATATGCGCGGTCGCCTGCGCGGTCTGGTCGAGGATGTCGTTGATGGTGCCGCCCTGGCCCTGAAACACGGTGATGATGGCCGACGCGATGGTGTTGACCTTGTCGGGATCGAGCGCCCGGAACAATGGCTTGAAACCACCGATCAGGGCGTCGAGATCCAGCGCCGGCGAGGTTCGTGACAGCGGGATGAATCCGCCCGGCGGCAGGACCCGGTCAGCGCCCTCGCCCTCGCCGCGCTTGAGCTCTAAGTAGCGGTCGGCGAACAGATTGAGATAACGGATCTGCGCGGTCGTCGACTGGTAGAGCGGTATCGAGCGGTCCACATCGAAGTCCACCAGTACCCGCTGGCCGCCCTCGATCAGCCGCACCTCCTTGACCTTGCCGATCTCCACTCCAGCGGCGCGGACGAACTGGCCGTTTTTCAGCCCGGTGGCGTTCCCGAACTCCGCGTGATAGTGGTTGGTGCTGTTGAAGCGCACCTGAGCGAACACCACGACGATCGACACGGTGATCAGCAGCAGCACCAGCGAGACGATGCCGAGCTTGATAGCGGAGCCGGTGATTTTCATGGGTTGATCGTGTTATCCCCGACTTGACGGCCCCACACGTACTCGATTGCATACGGTGAGCCGGTGTCTAAGTGGTTGTAGGGCGCGAGGCTGGCGCCGGTGTCCACCACCAGACTTGGCGCCGGCCACAGGTCATGGGTGACGGCCTGCCAGCAACCCGGCGCACCCCCGGGACCGCCACGTGCGTTCACCCGCGGCAGATTGTCCGGATACACAAAGGGATTCGGTGCCCCGCCGACCAGCCCGGCCAGACCGAGGAGCCCCATGGTAGCCGCCGTGCCGGCCAATCCCGGGAGCGTGAGAATGCCTCCCAAGCCTGACGTCAGCTCGGTCATGGTTCTGAGCGCGTAGCCGTTGCCGCCGCCCGTCGTCGCATATGCCGCCGGTTCTTCGTCGTAGTAATTGCGGATGGTGCAGAAGATCTCGGGACTGTAGGTGTCGAGCAGCTGGGCGGTCGGCACCAGATCGGCGGCTCCCCGCTGAAAGTAGGGCCCGCCGCGGGCGAAGATGTCTTCGCCGGTGTTGCCCAACCCGGCCGCGGCCAACAAGGCGGCATCCAGGTCGGCTTCGTGCCGGTGCAGCGTGCGTGCCGTGATCACCGCGTTGTTGAGAGAGTCGAACAGGTCGGGTGCGGCCTTGGAGTAGACGTCGCCCAGGGCCGCCAGCCCTTGAATGTCATGCCGGATCTGCGGCATCTGCGGATTGATGTCGTCGAGGATGGCGTTGGCGTTGACGATCGATTGCCCGAACTTGTCGCCCAAGCCCGTCAACGCCTGCGCGGCTGCGGCCAGCGTCAGGTTGACCTTGACCGGATCCAGCTTCTCCGTGATGGAGGTGAGGGTCTCGAAAAGAGTATTGAACTCCGTTGTCACCGACCTCGCATCAATCACGTGCTGCGGTGTGATACGTTGCGGCGTAGGGTTTTTCGGCGAGGTCAACGACACGTACTTGTTGCCGAACACCGTGGTCGCCTTGATATTGGCGTCCACGTTGGCCGGGATCAGCTCGATGTACTTCGGATTCACGTTCAAGTCGAACTTGGCCGCCTGTGTGCCGTCACGCTCGATCTCCGAAATGCTGGCCACCCGGCCGATTTCCACGCCGTTGTACGTGACCTTCGACCCCGGATCCATGACCAAACCGGCCCGCGGAGCCAACATCGTCAAGCGTGTCGTCGGCGTGAGCCGGCCCCGAAACTGCAACCAGACGACACCCAGTACCACCGCGAAGACCATCAAGAACACCACCGCGGCCGTCCTGTACGGCGGAATGCGTTTCGGGTTCTCCTTTACCGGGGTCGTCATGGCGGCTACACGGTGAGATTGAAGTTCGGGGTTTTGCCGTAGACCGCCATCGCGGTGAGCACGACCACCACAACGATCGTGATCAACGACAGCCGCATCGACCGGCCGACCGCTTCACCGACGCCGACCGGCCCGCCGGTGGCGGTGTAGCCGTAGTAGCAGTGGGTCGTCATCACGACCACCGCAACCAGGATCACTTCCGCGAACGACCAGCCAACGTCGTTGAGGCGCAGGAATGTGTGGAAGTAGTGGTTGTACGTGCCGATCGACTGCCCGTAGAGCAGAACCGTGGTGACCTGCTGGGACAGGAAAGCCATGGTCATCGCCAGCCCGTAGAGCGGGATGATGACGATCAGGCCCGCCACCACGCGGGTGGAGGCCAGGTAGGCGACCGACCGGATGCTCATCACTTCGAGCGCGTCGATCTCCTCGCTGATGCGCATGGCGCCCAGTTCGGCGGTGGCGCCGGCGCCGACCGTGGCGGCCAGCGCCTGACCGGCGGCTACCGGTGCGACAAACCGCACATTGACCAGTGCGGCCAAGAATCCGGTGAATGCCTCGACACCGATGTTGCCCAGCGTCGCGTAGCCCTGGATCGCGACCAGCGAGCCCGCGGACAGGGTGATGAAACCGACGATGGCCGCGGTACCACCGACCACGGCCATCGCGCCGGTGCCCATCCCCATCTGGGCAACCATTCGCAGCAACTCTCTGCGGTAGCGGTGCATGGCGAAGGGGATCTGCCCGACTGCGGTCAGTGCGAACCAGACCATCTGCCCGATCTCGACCAGTGGCCGAGACGGGACGTCCCCGTACCGGATGACCAACGCCGATGTCCGGGGGAAGCGGACGCGTAGTGCTGCAATTGTGGACATCTCAGCGGCCTGTCCCGAACCGGACGCCGATGGTGGTCAGCGCTGCGTTGACCGCGAAAAGCGCGATGAAGCACAGCACCACCGTCTCGTTGACGGCGGTGCCCAAACCTTTGGACCCACCGCGCACGATCAGCCCCCGATAGCAGCCGACCAGGCCGGCGATCAGCCCGAACGTCGCGGCCTTGACAAACGCGATCACCACCTCGGGCAGGCCGGTAAGCGCCGTCAGCGTGGAGAGGTAGGCACCGCTCGAGACGTTCTGCAGGTAGACGCTGAAGAGATAGCCGCCCCCCAGACCGACGGCGACCACCAGGCCGTTGAGCAGCACCGCGACGATTGTGGAGGCGACGACCCGGGGCACCACCAGCCGGTGGATCGGGTCGATGCCGAGCACCTCGAGCGCGTCGATCTCCTCGCGGATGGTGCGCGCGCCGAGGTCGGCGCAGATAGCGGTGCCGCCCGCGCCGGCGACCACCAGCACCGTCACGATCGGGCCGAGTTGGGTGACCGCGCCGATCGCGGCACCGGCACCGGAGACGTCGGCGGCGCCGATCTCGGCCAGCAGGAGGTTGAGCGTGAAGATGAGAAGCACGGTTTCCGGGATGGACACCGCGATGGTGGGCAGCAGGGATACCCGCATGAGAAACCAGCCATTCCAGATGAACTCGCGCCACTCGAACGGCTGCCGCAGGGCTTTTCCGGTCAACACGCACATGCGGAAGAACCCACCCGCCACTTCGGTGCCCGGCCGAATCCTGCTGCCTACTCTGCTGGCAACCGAGTGCGAGGTGGTCATCCGCGCCGCCCCTGACGTGGCCATGCAACGAGCCGCGACACCTCCGATGCTTCTTCGACTGGCCGGCGCCTAGTCGTTAGCCGGAGACCGCGGCGCTGTCCGTGATCGCGATCAGCACGCCGGTTCGTAGGGCGGCTGTTCAGCGAAAGGCCTTTGAGTGCAGAGCGTTTCGAACGAAACGGGATAGACGAGGAATCGGCACTCGCACACCCCACCCTTCGGCTCCATGCCGCCCTAGTTTGCGCCACGCATCACTATGGCATTAGACCGTACGGTCAGTCAATAACCCGAGACGCCTTGTTGAACTGCACTGGGAGTGCATTTGTCACGAGACCGCACGCTACCTAAATTATTTTGGCCATTACCAGGCTCTTTGACCATTTGGCGTGGCTGCCCTCGCGTTCCCTGCCGCCGTGGGCAAGAAACGCCAGGCGTACGAAACCGACCCATCGTACAGTGACGGCGTTGGTGCGTCTTGCCTCGACAATCGCCGGCCACCGACGGCTGGGCACATCAAAACGGCAAGTGTTGCACCAATCTCCGCCCCGCGCAGGGGTATCCGCGGCTACGCGTCAGGCAGCCGGACCCGTGACGGCGCCCAGGCATTCGCGCACCACCGAGACGACCTCGGCGGACGGGTTCGCCCACTTGCTGAGCCCCAGGCGGTCGAGTAATAGTCCGCCGAGGAACACGTCGACGAACGCGGCCCCGACTTGCTCGGGTGTTCGGGAAGCGGCGGGATCGAACCACACCCACATCCACTGCAGCGATCCCCACAGCTGCAGTGCCGCGAGTTCGACGTCGACGCTTCGGAAAACGCCGCTGTCGACTCCGCTGCGGATCTCGTCAATCGCCAGCGTTTGCAGCTGATGGCGCAACTTGCGGACCTGCTGCATCGCCGGGTCATCGGACAGCTGAACCACCTCGCGCTGGCTTGCCACCGTTGCGTCGCGGGCGACGACTTGGAGCAGTGCGGAGGTGTAAATGATTGCGGCAACGCGTTCGTGCGGTGCGGCAAGTCGAGCCCAGGCCATCTGTAGCGCATCGAGTTGGCGGGCGAGGTGGGTTTCTTCAAGCTCCCGCAACATCTGCGCTTTGGTTCCGAAGTGGTGAACGATGGTGCCCTTCGACATGCCAAGCTCGTCGGCGATGTCGCCCATATTCGTTCTGTCGTACCCGCGTTCGGCGACATAGCGGACAAACGCGTCGAAGATCTCGCCACGCCTACCAGGTCGGGGCATCGTCCACCCTTCGGCTCAAACTAACCGTACGAACGGTCTATCATAAGCGCCGCGATGTCAAGATACCTTGAGGCTCCGCCACTGGGCCCCGGACACTCTTGGAAGCAGCCAGAACCCGCCATGCCGAATAGCGCCCCTGGCGATCAGGCCGATGAATCTTTCAACACACTATGACGAACGGCGTGTCATAGCGTTGCTACGAGCAGGCCGTTCCGTCGCCGGCGGGAGCTACAGCGCCCTCGGGCCACCGAACCTCTCCGGCGCGGTTACCACATACGTGTTGGCCGTGGCTGTCGGTTTGATCTCACCGGCGGTGTACACGGTCATCAGCTCTCTGCCATCGCTGTCGACGACACATACATAGGTGTCGGTTTCGGCGTCGTAGTCGAAGCTGTCCCAGGCCAATAGGAACGCCAAGCAATTGCCGTCGCGGTCGGCGACGATCAGCTTGTGCACTCCCGAATCCCTCAATAGCTCGGCATCCTGTGCGCGCTGTTGAGGGACCTGGCTGGTGTGGAGCGTGGCGTGTGACATTTGTGTACTCCCTTAGCGAGGGTGTCTCCTACTAGCCTAGGCTCAACTGCTCAAGTAATCCGAGCCTTGGGGGAAACGTTTCTCCCCGAATAACCACCCCGCCCAGGGCACTACGGCCCCTGTCCAGAGGTCGTAAGTCGCTTACCCGAGGTGACCGGGCTGCCGGCAAACCGCTAAGCGCTCGGGCGCCCCTGCGAGCTGTGGCCGCTAACGCGGGACGGGGTCCTGGGGCGCACCGCCACCAGCACCACCCCGGCGGCGAAGACGGCAGCGGTCGGCCACGAGAAACGCCCCTCCGGTGCAAAGCCGCCCTGCGCCAACAAGTGCAATCCAACGGCGGCCAGGAGGGCACCGGTCAACATGATCGCCTCGGCCAAGCGATCGCCGAGCGGCAGGCCGAAGGTGGGCAGCGGAACCGCGAAGAACCGCCGCTGCCACCAAAGCAACAGCAGCTCGACCGCCGTCACCACGCTGAGGATCGCGATCCACTCCAGCCGAACCAGCCACCACGCCACCGAACCCTCGTGGGGTTGCGGTATCAAGCCGGCCGGATAAGCGACGATCGCGACGATGACGACCGGAATCATGTGCCACAGGTAAAGGGCCATCACGTTGGCATTGGCGGTGGACAGCACGCGCTGCACCGGGCGGTGATGCAGGACCCGGTCGAGCATCGCCGCGAGTGCCATGGCCAGCCCCGCTTGCGTGCAAGCGAAGGCCGTCATCGCCACCGTCGGGGGCGACGTGTTCTCGATCGCCTCGCCCGGAACGCCGATCATGCTGACCGGATACGGTCCCACCCGGATCAGCAGCGCCAGAACGACGGCCGAACCGACCGCCAACAGTATCGGTCTGCGGCCGGCCAACAGCCCACCGTGCCAAGCGATCCCAAGCTGGTAGAGCAGGCCCCAGCACAGCAGGTAGTTCAGCGAGCCGATATAGGGGACGTGGCCCGCCAGCGAAACGGCATCGACCAGCACGACGCCCGCGGCCAGCACCGCCGGCGCCTTGAGACCCCAACGCCTATGTGCGGCAACGGCAATCGGTGTCAGTGACACCACCAGCACGTACACGGCGAGAAACCACAGGTGCATGGCGACGGCCCAACCCGCGTATTCCATCACCGTGCCTGCCACGTGCCGAACCTGCAGAACCACCACGACCAACGAAACCAGCGCGACATACACCGTCGTCGGTCCCAGCACCCGAGCCAGTCGGTGCCGAATCCAGTCCTGGCGCGAGAAACTGTCGGCGTCGCGGCGGTGCGACCACGACACCGCGCCGGCGTAACCGGCGACGAAGAAGAACACCGGGACCGCCTGGAAGATCCATGTCAGCCATTGCGTCCACGGCATGTCGAGCAGCGGGTTCTCGCGACCGAATTGCCCGTCATGGTAGGTCACCGAACCGGCAAGCCAGTGGCCCAGCACGATGAGAACCACACCCGACGCGCGGTAGAAGTCCACCGCCAGATTGCGGGCCGGTCGCGCGGTTTCTACGTCGTCCATCGGATCGCGGCAAAATCGATGCGGTGCACTCGCGCAACGGTACCCGCCCCGTGGGGCGAAGTCGCTGCGCGCACAATGACTCCATGAAGCAAGCTCGGCTCGCCAACCTGGAGGTCGGCCGCCTGGGCCTGGGCGCGATGGGCATGTCCGTGGCCTACGCGGGCGCCGGCAGCGACGACGCCGAGTCGATCCGCACCGTTCATCGCGCCATCGACCTGGGCGTCACGCTGATCGACACCGCCGAGGTCTACGGCCCCTACGTCAACGAAGAACTGCTTGCGCGTGCCTTGCAGGGGCGGCGCGATCAGGTCGTGCTGGCCACCAAGTTCGGCCTCATTTCCCACACGGGACGCACCGGCCCGGACAGTAGCCCGGCCAACATCCGCATCGCCGTGGACGGTTCGCTGCAAAGGCTGTGCGCCGATCACATCGATCTCTACTATCAGCACCGCCTCGACCGCGAGACCCCGATCGAAGACACGGTCGGTGCCCTGGCGGAGCTTGTCGCTGCCGGGAAGGTGCGGCACGTGGGCCTCTCGGAGGTCGGTGTGAACACGATCCGGCGCGCCCACACCGTGCATCCCATCACCGCCGTGCAATCCGAATATTCGCTTTGGACCCGCGACCAAGAAGAGGCGATATTGCCGCTGCTGCGCGAACTGGGGATCGGGTTCGTCGCCTACTCACCGTTGGGCCGCGGCTTCCTCACCGGTGCCATTCGCTCCACCGAGGGGTTGCCCGACAGCGACTACCGCAAGACCAATCCGCGGTTCTTCGACGAGAACTTCCAGCACAACTTGAAAAGCGCGGATGAACTGCGGAGCATCAGCGCTGACGTCGGTGCCACACCCGCTCAGGTCGCCCTGGCCTGGTTGTTGGCGAAAGGCTCCGACATCGTGCCGATTCCGGGAACGAAGCGCGTGACGCGACTCGAGGAAAACGTCAGTGCCGACGCGGTCGAACTGACGCCCGACCAGCTGTCCCGGCTCGACCGACTCACCCCACCTCAGGGTGGTCATCACGCCGAAGCGCAGATGGGGTGGATCGACCGATGATGGGCGCCGACGTACGAGCCATGCTGCGGCGCAAGGGCTTTCGGACGTAGCGGACTGCCTAGTCCGCGCTGGCCAGAGCCGCAGTGCCGTAATGCTTTTCGATCAGCGTCCACGGGTCGGCGTAGGGCCCGCGTCCCTCGAGCCGGCGCTGCACCATCAGGACGGCACGCAAGACCGGGCGCAAGATCGGGCTCAGCAGTCGCACCACGGTCCGCGTCGGGCCCTGCGTCTCGGCGATCCAGCCCAGGGTCTCGGACCAGTCGTGCTCCTGAAAGTCGAGCAGCGCCTGCGCTTCGGTCGTGTCGTACCAGCCGGTGAAGCTCCAGCCGCGGTCGTCGGCGGGATCGCCGGGCAGACTGGCCGACGGGCCAAGCCCACCCAGGCCGACGGCTTCCATCAGGCCGTCCTCGAGCTCGCGTTGCGTGAGCACGTACGACTCGTTGCCGCCGATCAGTATCACCTTGCCCGCGATGGTCGCTTCCCGATCGACACCGTTGGCGAAAGCCAGCGCCACGTCGCGGGCGTCCACCGCGTGCATGCGGTTGTCGCCCGGCATCGACCGCATCAGGAGCAGGGAGTCGCCGTTGACCGCCGTGTGCGTGTCCGGCGAGATGACCCCGCCCAGGCGGAAGAGCGCGAACGGCAGGCCGCTGGCGCGGATCGCCGCCTCGGCGAGCACTTTGTCCTGACCGTATTGATCGATCGGGTTCACCGGGGTGTCCGGGGTGATCCGCTCCGGCTGGCGGTAGGGGTTGCGCGATCCGTACACCGCGGCGCTGGACGCCATCAGGAACAGGGGCGGGCGGGGGAGTGCGGCGCACGCCGCCAAAAGATTCTCGGTGCCGCCCACGTTCACCTTGCGGGCCAGCGCCGGTCTGCGATACGAGAGCGGGGACACGATCGCGGCGAGGTGAACGACCGCTTCGGGCCGATGGGCCGCGACGAGATCACGCACCGCCTCGGCGTCCAGAAGGTCGGTATAGGCCGGAATCAGCGTCCCGGGGTGGCGGCCGGCGGCCAGTTCGTTTTCGACGGCGACGGTGTTGTCGTTGCGCAGATCCATCGCGATGACAGCGCGTCCCCGCTCGAGCAGGGTCTGCGTGCAACGCTTGCCGACCTGTCCGAAGGCGCCGGTGACCAGAACAGTGGAGGCGGTCATGGCCTTATCACTGTCCGATCAGCCCGTGGGCGACCCGGCCGATCGCCCGGCGGATTCGGTCGGAGACATAGAGAGAAAACACGGGAGTGACGATATCCTCTCGCAGCCGAGTTAGTTTGGAGCTCTTGATGAACCACTGTCCGCCGATCTTCTCGTAGGTCTCGTGGTAGTGCCCGTAGCCCACCAACGTCATCCCGGGTCCGAACCGGACGACGTCTTGCAGGGCCCACACTCCGCGCGCGGTCGTCGCCGACGTGAGCGCGATTTCGGGGGCATGCACCTGGTGCGCCGTGGCCTGCGTCGGCCGCCCGAGCGCCTTGCGCGTGAACGCCACGAAGTCGTCCGCGCCCTCGATCACCTTGCCGCCGGCCTCCGCTGTGTCGCTGACGAAGTCATCGGTGAAGACGGTGCGCCAAGCCGCCCAGTCCTTGCTGTCGAGATTCCGGCAATAGCGGGCCTTGAGCTGCTTGATGGATTCGATGGCCAGCAGCGTCGCGGTGTCCGCGTCGGCCACCACGCCCTCCGCGCGCTCTGTCATTGCGGCTCGATCCCGTCCCTCAGCGTCCCGGCGTGACGTTTCACTGGCGAAGTGTAAACCTCTCAGCCTTTGAAGTAGACGACCTGATGGGTGGTGACCAGCAGGGTGCCATCTCGTGTCCACAGCTGTGCGCTCTGGTCGAAGTAGCCGCGGGTGAAGCGATTGGCGTGCGCGCTGCACAGGACGAAGTCGTTCCCCACCCGGTCGAGTTCGTCCTGATCGGCGTGGAAGTACGCCGTCAACGAGATCGTTCCCGACGGGACGAAGCCGCCGCGTCGTAGGAACACCCGCGGGTAGAAGGCATCCGACAGCGCGGCCAGCACTGTGTAGTCGACCGGGCGTCGCGCGGCGTCGCGCACCCACAAGGTGGTCGTCGACGAGGGGCTCGGCTGCCCGTCTTTGCCGGGCATGGGGCCTTCGGCGAACCGCATGTCGTACAGGTTCGTCCAGCGAACGAGGCCCGGATCGGTAGCGGGCAGCTGCTCGGGGTCCGGCGCGCTCGGTGGGCGGCTTTCGGTATCGGCCCAACCGTTGCGGCGGACGGCGAATAGCGCCGTTGCCGTGGTCTTGACGTCGCCGTCCTGGCTGAGTTCGACGATCCAGTGCTGGTTGGAGCGGTTGGTGCGTGCCGCCCGCAGTGAAATGTCGAACTCGCCGTCGGCGATGGGGGCGGCGTAGTTGACCGTCAACGCCAGCGGCTGGCCGATCCGGTCGGGGTGCGATTCGACGGCGCGCAGCATGACCGCGGCCGTGATCCCGCCGAAGGGCCCCACCATGTTGGCCCATTCCGGATGGGTTCGGCCGCGCCTGGTGTGGGCGTCGACGGTCTCCAGCCGGATGGCGTCGTCGAAGGGATGTGTATCGGTCATGCTGAGTACTGCAGACTACGGGCCTTCGACCCCGGCGTCGGACACGGGGCGGTCGAGCGACAACATCGGAAAGGCGAGTCAGGATGGCCAACTCCCAGGACAAATCTCCCGCTGAACTGATCGACGCCAGGATCAAGGAGTTAGGGGATTGGCGCGGCGAGATGCTGGCCCGCATCAGGGAACTCATCAAGGACGCCGATCCGCACGTGGTCGAGGACTGGAAGTGGCGAGGTGTTCCGGTCTGGTATCACGACGGGATGATCTGTACGGGCGAGACCTACAAGAACGTCGTGAAGATGACCTTCGCCAAGGGCGCCTCGCTGAAGGATCCTTCGGGGCTGTTCAACTCCAGTCTCGATGGCAACACCAGGCGCGCGATCGACTTCCACCAGGGCGACAAGGTCGACGAAGAGGCATTAAAAGCGTTGATCCGCTCCGCGGTGGAGCTGAACCGGTCGTAGGCGCCAACCTGTACAGCCGCGGGAGCGGTGCTGTACAGTCGCCCAGCACAAGGTCGACGCTCGAATGGGAGGCCATCCGGTGACGCCCGAGTCGGTCGAAGACTTCCGGAGGCGGGCCAAGGCCTGGCTGGCCGACAACCTCCCGCGGCTGGATTCCGGCGACGCGATGGTCCTGCAGCGCGACGAACTGTCGTCCTGGCGGCGCGCCCGCGAACTGCAAAAGAAGTTGTACGACGGAGGATTCGCCGGCATCTGCTTCCCGCGCGAGTACGGCGGGCTCGGCCTGGGCTACGAGCACAAAAAGGCGTTCGACGCCGAGGCCCTAGCCTACGAGACGCCGCTCATGCTCAACGTTCCGTCCTTCGCCATCTGCTGCGCGACGATCCTCGACATGGGCAGCGAGGAGCAGAAGCGCACGCACATCGCGGCCGCGCTGCGCGGCGACGAAGTGCTGGTGCAGCTGCTGTCGGAACCCAGCGGGGGGTCGGACCTTGCGGGCGTCCTCACCCGCGCCGAACGCCGGGACGGGCGATGGATCCTCAACGGCGCCAAGACGTGGAGCACGTGGGCGTTCGCCGCCGACTACGGTCTGTGCCTGGCCCGGACCGACTGGAGCGTGCCGAAGCACGAAGGGCTGACGATGTTCCTGGTACCGCTCCGGCATCCCGGTGTCACGATCAACCGCATCACGCAGGTGAACGGCTCGGTCGAGTTCTGCGAGGAGTTCTTCGACGACGTCGACCTCGGTGACGACGCCGTGGTGGGGGAGCCGGGGAAGGGATGGGACGTCGCGTCGCGCCAGCTCTACCACGAGCGCCGCACAATGGGCGACGGATCGGAGTTCACCAGCGGCCCGGGAATCGCTGAGGCTGAGGATATTTCGGTTGACCTGCTGTCCTTGGTCGAGAAGACGAACCAGGCGGGCAGCGAACGAGTCCGCGAGATGGTGGGTAGGGCCCTGGTTCATCGGGCCGTGCACGGACAACTCAGCGAGCACGTTTTCCACGCCGTGACCAAGGGATCCCTGCCACCCGCCGCGGGATCGATCATCCGGCTGTCCATGGCCGAAGTGCACGACGTCGAGAACGACACCGCGTTGGCCGTCGCCGGGCCGGCGGCCGTGGTCGACGACGAGGCGGGACTGCTCGACATCGGCACCCGCTACCTGGGCCGTCAGATCGCCAGCATCGGCGGCGGGACCACGGAGATGGCGCGCAACGTGATCGGCGAGCGGGTGCTGAACTTCCCGCGCGAGTACGCCGCCGACCGAGGCGTGGCGTTCAACCAGGTACGGCACGGAAAGGCCTGAGGGGGGCGGGAATTGAGCGACCGACTCCGCGACATCCGAGAGCTGGCGGGAGACTCCGAGGCCTACCGGGACGAACTGTACCGGCGCTGGACCGGTCTGCTCAGTTACCGCTACATCGGTCGCAAACACTCGTCGATGGACCTCGGGGAGGTCGACGACACCGTCACCATCCGCCGCGACATGCGCAACGAGGCCGGGGGAATTATGGTGGCGCCATTGGCCATTTCTTCCCCGGAGGGCTGCCAGACCGACATGGTCGCGGTGCCCAACCCGGTCATCGCGTCGGTACAGATCGTCGACCCCGGCTATGACGTCAGCCGGGTGGAGATCGTCGACTCCGGCATCGTGCACCAGGGCCGCACCATGGGCTACGGGCGATGCAAGATCGTCGACGCCGACAACCCGGATCGGGTGATTGCCTTCAACGAGGGGCAGGGAGCAATCATCGGCATCCCGCCGGAAGGCCTTGACCGGATGGACGTTTCGGGTACCGAACTGGTGATCGAGGATTCGCCGGGCCTGCCGCCGCTGTGGCAGGCGTTCGGTGCCAGCAGGCGTGGCGACGGCCATTGGGTACTGCCCGAGCTCAGTACCGAACTCGCTTCCCCGGACGCCGCGCTGCACATCGGCCCGCAACACGTCGTCCTCGAAACCGCTGCGATCGACCTTGCCGCCGAGGTGGCCGGTACGCGAAGGCTGCAGGTGGTCAGCTGGCACGTCATGTTCATGTCGCGGGGCAAGGTGGGTCCGTTCCGCGTCGAGGGCACCGCACATCCCGGCGGCCCCGGATGCGTCGGCGTGCGCATGCTGCTGCACGACGAGGGGAACGCGGACAAGGCCGTCACCTCCGCCGCGGCGATCTTCGACATCGTGGGCTGACTCAACCCTGGTCATACATCTGTCCGCGTCTGTATGGTGCTAAAGACTCACACGACAGGAGAATCGCGGTGGCAGAACGGTTGGCCGGGAAGGTCGCGCTCATCAGCGGGGGCGCGCGGGGAATGGGCGCCTCGCATGTGCGGACGCTGGTGGCCGAAGGGGCCAAGGTGGTGTTCGGTGACATCCTCGATGACGAGGGCAAGGCGGTCGCCGCCGAGGTCGGAGACGCAACTCGCTACCTGCACCTCGACGTGACGAAGCCCGAGGATTGGGACGCCGCCGTGGCCGCGGCCGTCAGTGAGTTCGGCG
Organism: Mycobacterium sp. 852002-30065_SCH5024008; assembly: GCF_001665645.1. Taxonomy (NCBI): domain Bacteria; kingdom Bacillati; phylum Actinomycetota; class Actinomycetes; order Mycobacteriales; family Mycobacteriaceae; genus Mycobacterium; species Mycobacterium sp. 852002-30065_SCH5024008. Next base: position 138,919 of record NZ_LZSZ01000102.1, read on the forward strand.
GCATCGACATCCTCGTCAACAACGCCGGCATCATCAACATCGGCACCTTCGAGGACTACGCGATCTCGGAGTGGCAGCGCATCCTCGACATCAACCTGACGGGTGTGTTCCTCGGCATCCGCGCCGTGGTGAAGCCCATGAAGGAAGCCGGGAGGGGATCGGTCATCAACATCTCCTCGATCGAGGGGATCGCCGGCACCATCGCCTGTCATGGGTACACCGCCACCAAGTTCGCCGTCCGGGGCCTGACCAAGTCGGCGGCACTAGAGCTCGGGCCCAGCGGGATCCGGGTGAATTCGATCCATCCCGGGCTCATCAAGACGCCGATGACCGAGTGGGTTCCCGAGGACATCTTCCAGACGGCGCTGGGCCGCATCGCCCAGCCCAAGGAGGTCTCGAACCTCGTTGTCTACCTGGCCAGCGACGAGTCGAGCTATTCGACCGGCTCGGAGTTCGTCGTCGACGGCGGCACCACCGCCGGCCTGGGCCACAAGGACTTCTCCGCGGTCGACACCGCCGGGCAGCCGGACTGGGTTACCTAGCGGGAGCTAGCGATTCGGTTTCCTCGGCCGCCTTCTCTTCGCTTGGCTTGGGCCACGGGGAAGGAATCGGGCGTTGCCGCACACGCTGCGGCCACCAGAACCACTTGCCCAGCAGCGCGGCGATCGACGGCGTCATCAGCGACCGGACGATCAGGGTGTCGAACAACAGACCCAATCCGATGGTGGTACCGACCTGGCCGATGACCGTCAGCTCGCTGACCGCCATCGTCATCATCGTGAAGGCGAACACCAGGCCCGCCGAGGTGACGACCGAGCCGGTGCCGCCCATCGAACGGATGATCCCGGTGTTCAGGCCGGCGTGGATCTCCTCCTTGAACCGTGCCACCAACAACAAGTTGTAGTCCGCGCCCACGGCAAGCAGGATGATCACCGACATCGCGAGCACCATCCAGTGCAGCTCGATGCCGATGAGGTGCTGCCAGATCAACACCGACAGGCCGAACGACGCGCCCAGCGAGAGCAAGACGGTGCCCACGATGACGGCCGACGCCACCACGCCGCGGGTGATGAGCAGCATGATGATGAAAATCAAGCACAGCGAAGAGATCCCGGCGATCAACAGGTCATAGGTGTTGCCGTCGCTGAGGTCTTTGTAGATCGACGCGGTGCCCGCCAGGTAGATCTTGGAACCCTCCAGCGGCGTGCCCTTGAGTGATTCGTAGGCGGCCTTCTTGATGGCGCCGATGTGCGAAATGCCTTCCTGCGACATCGGATCGCCGTCATGGCTGATGATGAAGCGCACGGCATGGCCGTCGGGGGAGATGAAGTTCTTCATCCCCTTCTTGAACTCAGCGTTGTTGAAGGTCTCCGGCGGCAGGTAGAACGAGTCGTCGTTCTTCGACGCATCGAACGCCTTACCCATGGCGTTGGAGTTCTTCTGCGCCTCGTTCTGCTGATCCTGCAGACCCTTCTGGGTCGAATACATGGTCAGCATGGTGGTTTTCATGGCCTTCATGTTCTCGATCATCGACGGCATCAGCGCCACCATTTGGGGCATCAGCGTGTCGAGATGGTCCATGATGGGCAGCAGGCTCTCGATGTCGTCGGTCATGATGTCGATGCCGTCCAGACCGTCGAACACCGAACGCAGCGACCAGCACACCGGAATGTCGTAGCAGTGCCGTTCCCAGTAGAGATAGCTGCGGATGGGCCGGAAGAAGTCCTCGAAATCGGCCATGTGCTGGCGTAATTCGTTGATGTCGATGGTCATGTCGTGCATCTTCTTGACCATCTGGTGCATGTCGTTGGCCATCTGCGCGGTGATGCTCGACATCTTTTCCATGCTGTCGATGGTCGTCTGCATCATGTCGGCCTGGTGCAGCATGTCGGCCATCTGGTCTTCCTGGTACTTCTGGTTCATCTGCTGGGTGACGCCCTGCATGCTGATCTGGAAGGGTATCGAGGTGTGCTCGATCGGCGTGCCCTGCGGCCGGGTGATGGCCTGCACGCGACCGATTCCCGGCACCCGGAAGACCGTCTTGGCGATCTTGTCGATGACCAGGAAGTCCGCGGAGTTCCGTAGGTCGTGGTCGCTTTCGATCATCAGCACTTCGGGATTCATCCGCGCCTGGGAGAAGTGCCGATCCGCGGCCGCGTAACCCTCGTTGGCGGGTAGGTCGGTGGGCAAGTAGTTGCGGTCGTTGTAGTTGGTGCGGTATCCGGGCAGGGTCAGCAACCCGATGAGCGCGATCCCGATCGTCACGACCAGGATCGGCCCGGGCCAGCGCACCACGAGAGCGCCGACCTTGCGCCACCCGCGAATGCGTTGCGTCCGCTTGGGTTCGAGCGTCTTACGAAAGCGGGTCACCACCGAAATGACCGCGGGCCCAAGCGTGAGCGCCGCCGCGACGACGACCACCATGCCGATGGCCAGCGGAATTCCCAGCGTCTGGAAGTAGGGCAGGTTCGTGAAGTGCAGGCAGAAGGTCGCGCCGGCGATGGTCAGACCTGACCCGAGCACGACGTGCGCCGTGCCCTTGTACATGGTGTAGTACGCGTCTTCGCGCGATTCGCCAACGGCGCGGGCTTCCTGATATCGGCCGATCAGGAAGATCGCATAGTCGGTCGCGGCCGCGATCGCCAACGTGACCAACAGGTTCGTCGCGAACGTCGAGAGCCCAATGATCTTGTAGTAGCCCAGGAAAGCAACCATCCCGCGCGCGGCCGAAAGCTCGAACACCACCATTACCAACGTGAGCAAGACGGTGACGACCGACCGGTAGACCAGCAGCAACATCCCGATGATCACCGTGAACGTGGCCGCGGTGATGAGCTGCAGGCTGCGGTCACCGGCCGTGTGCTGATCCGCCGAGAGCGCCGCCGGCCCGGTGACGTAGGCCTTCACCCCGTGCGGCGGGGACACGCTCTTGACGATGCTCTGCACCGACTCGACCGATTCGTTGGCCAGGGCTTCGCCCTGGTTACCGGCCAGATAGACCTGGACGTAGGCGGCCTTGCCGTCGTTGCTCTGGGCGCCCGCCCCGGTCAGCGGATCACTCCACATATCCTGAACGTGCTCAACGTGTTTGGTGTCCGCGTCGAGCTTCTTCACCATCTGGTCGTAGTAGGCGTGCGCGTCGGCGCCGAGGGGCTTTTCGCCCTCCAGCACAATCATCACGGAGCTGTTCGACTTGTACTCGTTGAAGATCGCACCCATCCGCTTGGTCGCGACGACCGACTGCGCATCGTCGGGGGCCATCGACACCGAACGCATCTTCCCGACCTCGTCCAGCTGGGGGACGACGACGTTGAGCACCGCGATGAGCGCGATCCAGCCCAGGATGATGGGCACGGCGAACGTTCGGATTAGCCGCGGAATCTTCTCCCGCACCGGTTCGTCGGCGACGGGAATGGTGTCGGTGCGGGCGTCATCGAAGTGTGCGCTCATGCGGATTTCACCAAGCAGAAGGTCAGGGCGTGCACGCCGTTGGTTTGGTTCTCGGCCTTGACTTCGTCGTCGATGGTGATGCGACAACCGAGGGAATTTCCGTCGCTTTGGGCCGAGAGATTCGGAAAGACCGAGGGGGCGGTCGTGCTGAGCACCAGCGTCCAAGGCAGGGGTGCGCCGTCGACCCGTCTCGGGTCGGCGGACAGGTCCAGATAATTCACGTTGGCTGTGCTGGCCGTGCCGAAGACCTCATACTTGACAACCTTTGGCTTGAACGGCTTGGAATCATCCAGCCGCGGGCTCGTCATGACGCCCGTGTCGTGGGCGCTGAAGAACGACTTCACGCGGGCCACGGCGAAGCCGCCGACCACCAGGACCGCGACGATCAGCAGCGGCAACCACGCGTTGCGCACAACCTTCACCTCAGGTGGTTCCCTTCCCCATCAGGCCGCCATCATCGGTCAGCGTCAGTGTGACCTGTGCACCAGCTCATGGGCAGGGAAGCGTCACGACCGCGACTTACGTTGCACCGCAATGGTTCTCGCCGATCACTATGATGCGTGCACGCTTGATCGCCCGTAGTTGGAACGGTCGCCCAAGCGCACCGGCGGTCGCCCCCAGTACCGACACCTACTTCATGAAGCGTCTTTGGATACTGCCTGATGAGCATAGTACATAATGTGCATACCTTGCACACCATGCAACAATTGGTCGCGGTGTTTCAAATCACTTTGTAAAGATGCTGTTGACCAGCGCAGCGGCCCGCTCGACATAGGGCATCGGCGTGTCGTCGGCGGCGCCGGCTTCCCCGCTTGACCAGCGCTCGATGCCCGAACGCACGGCCGTCAACGCGAGTGCGGCGATCAACGCGACTATCTCGTCGTCGGCTCGCATGCCTTGGCGGCGCGCGACGACATCGGTCAGGTGATTCTGGAACCGCTCCAAGTCGGCGAGGAATGCCGCCAGCACCGCCGGGGAGGTTTTGGCGAGTTCCAGCATGCCGGCCGCCTGTTCGCGTTTCGGGGGTACGTCGCGCAGGTGGTGCGCCGCCAGCGTGATCAGCTCTTCCAGCACCACCGAATAGGGGGCGGGGCCGGCCGCGACGAAATCGGCCACCAGCTCCGGGGGTATGTCCGAAGGGCCGTACGCGATCGCGGACTCTTTATTCGGGAAGTAGTTGAAGAACGTGCGCGTCGACACCCCCGCATCGGCGCAGATCTCATCGATGGTCACCTTGTCGAATCCGCGTTCCAGCGCGAGGCGCACCGCGGCGTCGCGAATGTCGGCGCTCGTCTGGCGTCGACGACGCTCGCGCAAACCCACGGGGTTGGACATAGCACCCATAGTTGCACGTTCTGCACAATTTGCAGTCAAAAGGCGGCGGATTCGGGTCACGCGGGCATTTCGGCCCGCGGCGGGCGCCGTTCGCGGCTGAGGGCTCGTCGGACGGGCCGGGTGCACCGTATGCCCTCCGCCGGAGGTCTTAAATACGATGGTGCACAAGGAGTTCGATTGATTCGGCGCAGGGGGAGCTGCCGGCATCCGCGGCTAGGCGCGCGGCGCGGCGAGGGCGTCCCGAAGGTGATCGCACTGACTGGCGAAGAAGTTCACCGACACCGGCGCCTTATCCGCGATCTGGTCGAACGCGTGAAAGGCGCCAGCGGCTATTTCCTCATGCACGGGAACACCCGCCGCGCGCAGGCGCCGGGCGTACTCCAGGCACTCCTCATAGAAGAGGTCCAATGTCCCGACCCCGATCCAGGCCGGCGGCAGGCCGGACAGATCGTCCCGACGAGCCGGGGCCGCCTGGTTGGGGTCGGCGTCGTTGAGGTACCAGCGCCAGGCCAGTTGGTTGTCGGTTTCGTTCCACATGATGCGCCTCTGGCCCCTGTGGTTGGCGCCGGTGCGATCGTCCAACATGGGATACACCAGCATCTGGTAGGCCAGTTCGACGTCATTGCGGTCGTGGGCCAGCTGCGCGAGTGCCGCGGCGAAGTGCCCGCCGGCGCTGGCCCCTCCAACAGCGATCCGATCCGGATCTACCCATGGTTGACGTGCGAGCCACAACAGCGCCGCATAACAGTCCTCGAGAGGGATCGGATACGGGTGCTCGGGCGCCAGCCGGTGCTCCACCGCCGCGATCGCGACCCCCGCGCGGTGGGACAACTTGCGAAGGTATTTGTCGTCCTGGGCGGCGTGACCCATGATGGTGCCGCCGCCGTGGACCCAGAGCAGTGCCGGTCCGCGGTGGGGAAAGTTGATCGGACGATGCAGACGAACGGTGACGTGCTCGTCCACCGTGGCGACCGGTACGTCCCGCAGCCGCCCCGTGCTACTGAAGAGGTTCATGATCGCCCGCTGCACCTTGAGACCGCGGTGCAGGGCGTATCCGCGAGGCAGAAATCGGGCCACCTTGCGCAGGCCGGGATTTACCGCGTGCCCTGAGGTGAAGGCATTGTCGGCGGGTCTGTTTGCCATCGATGCCTCTGCTCCCTCGCGCCGGCCGACACGCTGAACATACAGGACCACCGTTGTGTCCACGGGCATCTTCAGTTCCGTTAGCTGGCGACGCTTCGGGGCTGCCGATTGGTCGGGCCGGGGACAGGGTATCCGCTGGCGTGGCCTCGACCCTTACCAAGATCATCAGCGTTCTGGATCCCCGGACCGGTGACACCGTCACGCAGGTGCCGATCACCGACCCGGCCGACTGCGACGATGCCGTCGCACGCGCCGCGGCTGCGGCCGACGCGTGGGCCCGCACCCCGCCGGCCGAACGGGCCGCCGCGATCGCCGCCGCTGCGGGCGACGTCCGCGCCGCGGCCGACGAACTCGCCGAACTGAACGAGCGGGAAACCGGCAAGCTGCGCGGCGACGCGCGCGGCGGCGTGGACGCCGGAATCGACACGCTGCTGCAGTACGCCCAACTGGGGCCGCTCCATCGTGGACACGCTTTGCAGGGCGGATGGTCCGCAACTGACCTCATGGTTCCCCAACCCCGCGGCGTGGTCGCGGTGATCACGTCGTGGAACGATCCCGTCGCGGTGGCGGCCGGATTGCTGGGCGCCGCCCTCGTGGCCGGAAACACCGTGGTACACAAGGCCAGCGAGCGCTGCCCGCAGACCGGCCGGCGGTTCGCCGAACTGCTGGCCGCCCGGCTGCCCGATGGCGTGCTCGAGATCGTGGACGGCGATGGAACCGTCGGGGAACGCTTGGCGGCTGCGGAGCTGGTCGACGTCGTCGCGCACGTGGGCAGCAGCGCAACCGGCCGAGAGATCGCGCGCGCCTGTGCCGAACGCGGCGCCAAGGCACTGCTGGAGAATGGCGGAAACGACGCGTTGATCGTCGACGCCGACGCCGACGTGGACCCGGCCTGGGCGGCCGGCCAGGCCGCACTGGGCGCCTTCGCCAACGCCGGACAGATCTGCGTCTCGGTAGAGCGGGTCTATGTCGTGCAATCGATCGCCGACGCTTTCCTCAATGCACTGATCGACGAGGCGATCTCGTGGGCCGACCGCATCGGACCGCTGGTCGACGAGCGTCATCGTGAACACGTGCACGCGCACGTCGAAGACGCGGCCCGGGCCGGGGCCCACGTCCTGGTCGGCGGCGAGCCGCAGTCCGGACCGGGCTCGTTCTATCCGCCCACGGTGTTGAGTGACTGCACACCCGAGATGCTGATCATGCGCGAGGAAACGTTCGGTCCGGTCGCGCCGGTGCGGGTGGTGCCGGACTTCGCGGCGGCGCTGACCGAAGCCGCCAATGATCGCTACGGCCTGGCCGCCACGGTGCTCACCGGGAACATGGCGCATGCCCAGGAGGCGTGGCGCAGTCTTCCGGTGGGCGCGGTGAAGATCAACTCCGTCTTCGGCGGTGCGCCCGGCGGAGCTTCCGAGCCCCGCCGTGCCAGCGGCACGGGCTTCGGCCTCGGGCCCGAACTGCTCGACGAGATGACCGCCATGAAGGTGGTGCACTGGTCGGCGCCGGGCGACTGATTGCATCGCGTCATGAGGTCGCGTTCAGGCTGGGTCGGCCTCCCAGCCACTGGGAAGCATCGGGACGGTTGATTCGCCGCCGAAGCCGTCGCCGGCCAGCCTGGTCAATCCCGCGGCGCGCCGCGTGGCGGATCCGGCGAAACCGAGCGGTCCTGCGCCCTGGTCGGAGGCCATCCCCGAAGTTGACAGCGCATCGCTTGAGGCGCTGAATTCGGGTTCCAGGTCCAGGAATTCGTACCGGTAGCCTCTGTGTGTGCGGCGGGGTGCCGCTCGCGGACGCCCCCGGGTTTGTTGCTGTTGTGCCGCCGGACCCGCCGCGGCCGCCGCGGCCGCGGCGGTAGCTGCGGTCGCCTTGCGAGATTGGCCGGCAACGTTGGACTCCGACCCGGCGCCGAACACACCCACCAGATACGAGGACACGAAATTCTGTGCGGCCGCCGCACTTTCCGGTCCCACCAGCGTTGGGGGCGGGGTGGGCGGCGCGCCCGGCGTGGCCGCAGCGGCTGGCGCCGGCGCCGATACCGCCGACGCGTGAAACGGTGCGGCGCTGATGGTCGGTGCGGCGGCGAGCGCGGATAGCGGCGGGGTTTGGGTGAGGGGAATTGCCGTCGCCGGCAATGGGATCGGAACCGCGGAGGGGACAGGAGCTGCTCCTGGCAGTCCCGCTAGCCCCGCCAGCCCCGCCAAGCCGCCTGCCGCTCCGGCGGGAATCGCCAACATCGGCGTAACCAATCCGAGGGTGTAGAGCGGATTGCTCAGAAAAAAGCTGAGCAACCCCACCGGGTTGAACAGGAGAAGGTTGATGAATACGAGCGTTCGGTGAATGACGAATTGCAGGGCGAGCATCACGATTGTCTCGAACAGCTGCGCGGGATTGTGGGCATACATAGGGATCAGGGTCTCCACGCGCGAGAAGAACATCGACAAACTCGGGTGCATCGACCAGCCCTGCGGCGAAAAGGGATTGAAGGGAAATAGCGCTTGCAGCCACTCCTGGAGATTCTGGGGGAGTGAGGTGCCCATGATGTAGGGGTTTCCGCCGCCCATGCCCGAGCCGCCGCTCATTCCGGAACCGGAATCCATGCTCCTCGCACCCATGTCCGCCTTCATAATTTGCGGCACCCCCGTACTGGATGAGGCCCCGGCGACCGCGGCGGTCGAGACGGCCTGGTAGGTGCTCATCGTTGTGGCGGCCTGCACCCACATTCGCGAGTAATCGGCCTCGTTCAGCGCTATCGGAATTGCGTTGATACCAAAGAAGTTCGTCGCCACCAATACCGCATGCGTGGCGTGGTTCGCCGCCAGCTCGCCCAGCGTCGGCATCGCGGCCAACGCCGTCGTGTATGCCGTCGCGGCCAACTCTTGCCGCGCGGCCATCTCGGCGCTGGCCGCGCTGGACTGCACTAGCCAGCCGAGGTACGGCGCGTGGGCGGCCACGTAGTGCGCGGCGCTCGGCCCTTCCCATGCGCCGGCCTCAACCTCGCCGAGGAGCGAGGTGAGTTCGCCGGCGACCGCGGCATACTCGGCGCTCAGTGAATGCCAGGCGCTCGCCGAGGCCAGCAACGGTCCGGGACCCGGCCCGCTGGACAACAACATCGAATGGACCTCGGGCGGAAACGCCATCCAGATCGGCGCCGTCATCGCCGGTTCGTCTTTCCGGGCCGTCGCAGGCGAGCGACGTCATGAATAGGAATCAACGCTGGCCCTCTTGGTGGGCGGATCACGGGGCTGATCGTAAGGTTGCCCAGCTACGCATATAAGGCAATATCGCTGTGATATTCCTGTAATTACGGCTCTAAAGTAGCGATCTGCCCGCGCGGCTTCATGCGCGATACCGATACGGGCTGCTCCCGCATTGGGAGGTCAAGCAACGCATAACGCAGCCCGACGGTGGCGGGGTCGCGCCGTTCGGTGGCGACATGATGCGTCCGTGCCACCAATACCGGTTGGGACGGAATATAATTCGTCACAGTGACGAATTGAAGCTATGTACGCGGAAGTGGGAGCGGGGCCGCCACGCCACCAAAATCTGGATTGTGCTCGGGGGCGTCGGTCGTGGCCCGGCTTGCCGAGCAATTCGGTCGCGTCATCAAAAGCGGGGCCCGGGGCGCGGTAGGTGTACCAGGGTTGTCTTGGCGTGTCTGGTCCGCCGGCGCCCGAGTCGCGTGAGGCGACCATCGCAC
>NZ_LZSZ01000103.1:0-891 GCF_001665645.1 Mycobacterium sp. 852002-30065_SCH5024008
GCTTCAAGACTTACACCCGCCCGCCGACAAAACTGGCGGAAAAACGACATCGTAGTGGGGACGGGTCAGGAGCCCTGGCGGACAGCGGCCCCGCATCAAACGGCGCATCGTCGCAGCCACGGCCACCGGCCGGTGACCCGGCCGGTGCCGCAGCTCGAGGGTTACGGGCTGGGAGGAGTTCCGACGCAAACGCCGCCGGCGCAGGCGCCCGCGCCGCCGGGTCCGGCGGAAGCCCCGGCGCCCGGCACACCCGCACTCGCCCCGCCGGGACCGGCGCCCGCGCCGGAACCGCCCGGTCCGGCGGTCGTGGCGCCACCGGGTCCGGTCTCGGGGCCGCCGCCGCCCGGTCCGGCGGGAGTCGTTGCCGCCGGTGCCGTCGTGGTGACACTCGCGGGCGTCGTGACGGTGGTGGTGACGGTCGAAGTCGTTGGGTTCTTGTTGTTGTTGTTCGAGCTGCATCCCGCGGTAAGCGAACTCAGGGCGATCGCCGCGGCGATGCCCGCGGCCACGGAAACACGGCGGACAGTTCCACTTCCGGTCATGTCAACACCAATCTCTAGAGGGGCAATGTCCTTAAACCCCTTACCCACTCGGGTCTGAAATCAATCGGATCAGGCCGGCGGGTCGGCGGGCATCGCGAGCCGGGTGGGTTGCTCGTGGCCGCGGAGGGTCACGGTCTCTCCCAAAGACCAACGGGCGCGCTCCTTCTCGCTGACGCCTTCCAGCGCGTCGGCCGCCGCCAGCAGTAGGCCCGGATACGACTTGGCGAGCTCGCACAGGCGGGCCGCCTCGTTGACCGGACCGCCGATCACGGTGTATTCGAAGCGTTCCCTGGCGCCGACGTTCCCGGCCACAACTTGTCCCGCCGCCACGCCGATACCGGCCCGGCAC
>NZ_LZSZ01000104.1:0-515 GCF_001665645.1 Mycobacterium sp. 852002-30065_SCH5024008
AGATGTGTATAAGAGACAGGGTCCAAGTCATGCTGGCCTGGCAACACCACAACCCCACCGAGCTGGACCTGGGTGCTCTGCAGGTCAACCCCTTGCCGGTGCAAACCCAAACGGCCCGGATGGATTTGACATTCTCCTTGTCCGAGAACTTCACCGAAGCGGGCCAGGCCGCCGGGATCAGCGGTGCGGTGGAGTTTCGCACCGATGTGTTCGACCCCGACAGCATCGAGACCCTGATCGCGCGATTCGAGCGGGTGTTGGCCGACATGACGGCAGATCCCTCGCGGCCGGTGTCTTCGATCGGGGTGCTCGACGAGTCCGAGCGTGTCCGCCTGGATAACTGGGGTAATCGGGCGGTGTTGGACCGCCCGGCGGTGTCGGGGGTCTCGATCCCAGCGTTGTTTGCCGCCCAAGTCGGCCGCACGCCCGAGGCGGTGGCGCTGAGTTTCGGGGACCGGTCGTGGACGTATCGAGAGGTGGATGAGGCCGCGAATCGGTTGGCGCACTTACTGGTT
>NZ_LZSZ01000105.1:0-10206 GCF_001665645.1 Mycobacterium sp. 852002-30065_SCH5024008
ATGCGATCGTCGGCAGCGTCAGATGTTTATAAGAGACTGGTCTGGGGGTGCGGGGCCGGTTTGGGCGGGTTGGGTCGCTCGTCGGGTTTGGCGGTTGTGGTGGCGTTCGGTGGCGACGCGCTGGGCCCGGTTGTGGGCGCGGGTGCGGGTGCGCAGCGGCATCATCGCGGTGCGTTCGCCGCAGCGCTCGACGGCGGCGGGGGCCGGGAGGTCGCCGGTGGGTGCGCACAGGCTGGGGAACAGCAGCGCGCTGCCCGGGGTGCTGACGTAGCTGTGCCCGTCGGGTAGGCGCCAGATGAGGGTGCCATCAGGCAACTGCTCATCGCGCCAACCCCAGAATGTTTTCAGCAAATGATGGGACCGAATTTCCCAAATACCCTCTAGGAATCCACTTGAGTCGGGCCAGGTCCGCCGTCTACGTCTCGGCCAGGAGCGTGAGGAGCCCCGCTATCGGACCCGCGCCCGAAGCTGACGGTATATGCGTTCGGCGGCTTCGGGCATGTTCTCATGCTCCCAGACACGTATGACTTGCCAGCCATTCGCTTCCAACTTTTGATCGGTGTCCCGATCACGTGCCGTATTCTCCGCGAGCTTCGCGTCCCAGAACTCGGCGTTTGATTTACGAGCGGGCCGATAGTGATCTGGGCAACCATGCCAGAAGCATCCATCCACGAAGACAACCACTTTCGCTCGTGGGAAGACCAAATCAGCGCGTCGTCGAACCCCGACAAGCGGTGCCGCATCAACCCGGTAACGCAAACCCATGGCGTGCAGTAGGGACCGCAGCTGCCGCTCCGGCTTAGTGTCCCGACGTGGATTTGCACGCATCACCGAGCGCACAGCCGGTGTGGTCGCCCACGAGTTCGCTGTCCTTGACTGCTCCTCGGTTCTGGGTATCAGGCCACGCTCGCGGACTTGACGCCACGCGTCAGCGAGGAGGTCGGCTCGGCTCGTACCGGTCACTTCACCGATGTATCGCTCGATCGTCCGATGGCCTTGGGCGGCCCACCGCAAGTAGGCGTAGATTCGCCGGCCCGGCTGGGGCATCTTCAGTGCAACCGAAGCGGTCGCCGGCTCAGAGTCGGATGTGGGAACTCGTCGTACCTCAGCCGATCCAGCGGCGGTGTCCTGCTCGGCGGCACGCTCGGCTCGCGTCATTCCCGGTGGTGCCTTCCAAAACACATCCGGAGGAACATCGCGGTTCCAGGACGCCACTTACCCGACCTTCGTCGCCGGGCGCAACGCCTTTCGGACGGCATGGGCCATGACCGCGCCGAGCTTGACAGGAACGGCGTTCCCTAGCTGACGCATTTGTTCGCCGCGTGGCCCAGCCAGCCACCAACTGTCAGGAAAAGTCATGATCCTGGCCACTTCGCGAACCGTCAGGTAGCGGATACTGCCGTCGTCCTTCCGCAGAACGCTCTCGCCGCCCGGTACACCATGAACGCCAGCTTTAACCGTTTTCGCTGGACGATCCAGCTCGTTCGGAGTATGCCCAGGGTAGATCCGAGCGCCTGGCCAGCCGACATGATGGAGCCAGTCGGGATGCTCGACTTTGTGTCCGATCGGTTCGGGTAATTCACCGATAGCGTCACGCAGCGTCCGCCAGCGGGCGAGGCCGTCGTTTAGGGCGTGTGAGGGTAAGGGTGCCGCGCTGACCTTGCCTGGGTCGATGTCGTGCTCGTCCCAGTACTCTCCGCTCGCCTGCTGATGTAGCAAGGCCGACTCGGAGTGTGTTGGGTTCGGGAACTCCCACGCCCCGAGGTCGAGGTCGCGCCGAAACGCGATGACGAAAACTCGCCAGCGTTGCTGTGGGACGCCATAGTCGGCCGCGTTGACCAGCCGGAAGTGAACGTCGTATCGCTCAGTGGGATCGCCGCCGTCCGTTCTGAGGGCCTTAACCAGACGCTTGTCGTGATCGAACCATTCCTCGCCTTCAATGCGGCGCTCGAACGGTGCGGCGAGTTCACGAAGTATGTAGTCGTAGTAGGGCCGGAACGACGGGCGGAGCAATCCCTTTACGTTTTCGGCGATGACGGCGCGGGGTCGTACTTCACGCACACAGCGGAATAGCTGAGGCCATAAATTTCGTGCGTCATCGACGCCGCGATGGATACCGCCGAGGCTCCACGGTTGGCACGGCACGCCACCGGCCACCACATCGGCCTTACCCTCCAAGGGCGTGAAATCAACGCCGTGTATGTCGCCCGCTATGAGCGGCCAGAGATTATCGACGTTGCCAAGAGGAAGCATCTCCGAACCGATGTCGGTGGCGACGTTGGCGCGAAGGGTGGCGCAAGCGCGGTTATCGATTTCGACAGCGAGTCGGTGGCGGAAGCCTGCTCCATGCATCGCTAACGCGAGGCCGCCCGTGCCGGTGAACAGCTCAACGCTCGTTCCGGCACCTCGATTTGCCGTCCTACCTGCGCGTTTGCTGCCGCCCTGACTCATGGGAGGAACCCTACCGCGGAGAGCCGACAAACTACCGGAGCCGCGCTGCACTGGGAGAGGGGAGGTCGCCTTTTTTAACTGGGTTCGGACTCGGAGTCCGAGAGCTCTTCCAACTCCTCGGTCGCTATAGCGTGCTCGACTTCGACATCGATCTGAGGTACGGCGTCGAGGTTCGGCAGCTCGACTTTGGCGAGGTGCGCCATCACAAGCGTCTCAAGCTCGCTCGCCGATTTGTCAGGCGGCGGTAACCTCGCGGCCCAGCTTCGACCCGGATGCAACTCATCCCAGTACGAACGGGCCTGATTCGCTCGTCCACTGCCCGGTGTGTGATTCCCGAAGCCATCCAGCAACACGTTCCAAACGGGACGGTAGTGGCCGATCAGCAGCATCTCGCCTAACGGCACCCAAATGTCTTCCGCGACCAAGTATCGACACTTGAAGTCGGCAAGATTCAGGTTCGAGGTGCCGTTGCTGGCCGCAAAGTCAGTTACCCGCTTGATCGAGTTCTTGTGCTCCCGCAACCTCGCGTACAGCGCGGGCTCGGTAGTGGTCGCCTCCAAACCGACGCCATGCCGAGCACCCGGCGGACGCGCCCGTCCGACATAGATCGGAACGCTGCCTTCCTCGACCGCTGGTGGGGTAATCGCCTTGTAGATGGGAAGCGGCCCGCTGTAATAGATGGCATAGAGGCCAGCGCCGGGGAATGCCGATTCCGGAGGCAACGGCGACAGTGGTTGCGCGAGGAGAGCGCGTTCGACGCTTTTCCCGAGTTCGAGGCGATCCAAGGGATTGAACGGCCGGACATCGCTGCTCACCCCCGACAGCGTATTTGGCCAGTCCGTGCCGCTCGCAGGGAGGGATCATTCGGTGGTTAACAGCTGCACTCACTGAAGACACCCGCGACGTGCGAGCTTCCCGGCGAGTCGCCCGTAAACCAAAACGCGGGGGGAGACAACAGCTCCCTTATGGAGTCGGGCGATCGCGCCTGGCGGGACTTTGCACTCCGCATCCCCAAATCGCTTGTACCCCAAGGTATTTGATGATCGCCGGTCGTGTTCGTGCTGGTAGGGAGTGGTTTCGGAATGTCCGCCCGGCACTCGGCGTTTGCAGTAGGTCCCTGTTGGCCGGCCCGGCCCCCGACGCGGGGCCGGGCCGGTTCCCTCGGTGGGGTGGTGGTGTCCTCCGGCGGGTCCTGGGGTTGCCGAGTGGCACTCGGTGTTTGGGACGAGGCGTGGCCGCGAGGACTCCACGCGCAGGGCCGCACGACTTCCTTTCGTGCTTGGGTGGCCCTGGCGTGGCACGGCCAACGCCCGCCCCATTGAGCACGCGGAGTGGACGACCCCGACTACAAAGGTGCTGCTCGGGCGTGCTCGGTCTGGGGGGTGGTTCGGAGCGGGAGCCGGGAGCCGCTTCTTGACCCCCGTCATCCCGCTCCCGGTCCGTGCGTACCGATCTGGTCGCTGGACCGTCCCTACCACGGGGCTCAGTGGGAAGGGGCGCGGGCGTGACCTGCGTGGAGGGCCGGGCACGGTGGCCCTCCTCGCTCCTCGGCGGATCACGTCCCGCGCCCCGCTCGCCGCCGCCGGGAGGTTAGACCGGTGACGGCGGCGAGGGCTCATTTGCGGCCCCGGACAGGCGTGTGGGGCTTCTCCTTCACTTGGCGAGTCCTCCGCTTAGGTGCGGGCTCCTCCGGGCGTGGGCGGACGTTCACGATGGCTGGTTCGACCTCGACGGCCCAGCCGTTCCGGCGGGCACGGACCGCTCCCCGGCGGATCAGGTCATCGAGTTGCGGCATGGTGAGGCCCATCCGCTTGGCGGCGTCCTCGGGGTCCAGCCATTCGCGGTCGTCGATCACGGCACGTTGTCCTGCGAGCAGTAGACGCCATCGTGTTGGGCTGCGAGGTCGTGGATGAGCTGCAACGCGGCCACGCCGTCGTCGTCGTCGGAATCCCCGCCACCCGAGTCGATGTCCTCGTCAGCATCGAAGTCATCGAACTCATCGAGGTCGTCGTAGCCCATGGCTTAGGTGCCGGTGATGGTCGCGATGGCGAACGCCTGTGGGCGCAGGAACCCGGCCACAGTACGCATTTCACAGCGCAGCAGGAACGCGTTGGTGGAGAACAGGGCATCCGACCAGTAGTTCAGCATCAGCGACATGGACTCGCGTAGGTAGAGCACGCACGTTGACCAGTCCCCGACGAGCGCCGTCCCGGCCGGAACACTCGGGGACACCACACGTTTCACCTGATCGTCCGGGCCGAAGAAGTTGTTGCTAGAGCCGTAGCCGACCGTGTTCGGGTGGTCGAAGCCCGAGCTGAGCAGACCACCAGCGGTGCCCCACCGTTCGAGGTCGATCGTCTCCGCATCGTGCGGGTTCAGCGCGATCCCCGTGGGCTCCTCACCCAAATTCTGCAGCTGCGTGATCGAGTGCCGGATCGTGGTCAACGGATCACCCTGGTACGGAACGGCTGTGGTGCCGGACTGATGGAGCAGGCCGGTCATGTTCTCGCCCGTGCCGTCGCCCGCCACGACCTGGTGCTCCAGCGCGGCGAGAACACCCTGCGCCATCTCGCGGGACAGGAACGGCTGCACCTGTTCCACGTCTTGCAGATACCGGACCGGGACCGGCTCGGACAGATGGGCGATGACGCGGCAGCGGTCCTGCACCGGAGTCAGCGTGAACGTCGAGGTCGGCTTCGTCGCCAGGTCCGCGACCGGAGCCGCGTTATTGGTGCGCACGGTCTGCTGGAAAAATTCCACAACGTTGGACGTGGCGACCAGCCGATTTGTCAGGACGTCGATCAGCCTTTTAGGCCATGGGAGTGCAGAGACGTACGGCGGCACCAAGTTCGGGATATCCAGCGAGCCGGAGCTGATGGCGCGGTTCTCCGCGTTCCGTGCGCACAGCTGCGTCGCGACCCGGCGAGCCCAGCCGTCTACCGGGATTCCGGCCGTCCGCTCGCTTCCACCACCCGCCTTGATCGCCTGCACGAGCGGGTTGTTCACGCCGGAGCGTTCAATCTCCGCTCGCTGTTCGGCAATCCGGGCATCGAGAGCACGGAGCGTGTTCTGCGAGGTGCGGTACATCTTGCCGAGTTCGCCGGTCGGGTCATCCGACCACTTGCGGTACCCGAGTTCGCGGGCCGTGTCCACACATGCCTGACGGCGGGCATCTTCGGCGTCCCGCAGCGTCAGCAGCTTGTTGAGCAGGTCTTGCACGGGGAAGTCCTTCCGACACTTGGGCGCACGCAAAACCAGAGCGCAACAACGTGCGCGCATAACTCAATTGGTTGCGTGAGCCCGTGCCGGGCCTCCTTGGCAGCCTTAGCCACTCCCCGTGCCGGGCGGTTGTCCGCTAGCTAGGCGGGCCGTCGCCCCAGCCGAAACCAGGAACGAGATGTGCGGTGCTACCCCAGACGGTTGCTAACCGTCCGCCGCTGATGCTACGCGACGCCGCCGACAACGCCAAGGAGCGCCACGCCGCCGGAACCCGTTGCGGTGGCGTCATTTTGACGTCAAACTCCGGGATCGGCGCGGGTCAGGAGCAGTTCGACCAGCGTCTCGCCGGTCTCCTCGACCCAGGCGCGGAGGTAGTCCGAGCCCGCGTCGTGGAGCCCCGCGAGCAGGTGGCCGATGAACTTGACCGCCTCGTTGCCGAGCGGATCGGGGGCCGGCCACGGTGTCACGTCGCCGCCGTCCTTGCGTCGGCGTAGCTCGTCGGTCGCGGCCCGCCACGCCTGGTCGCCGTAGGCTGAGACGGCCGGGTGCCGTTCCATCTTCGCTATCGGCTCCGCCCACGAGGAGAGTCCAGCCAGGTCCTCGTCGGTGAGTAGCTCCAGGTTTACGGTCATCGGTTCTGTTCCTCCTCGTTTGCGATTCTTTGGTCGAGCCCCGCGATCTCGGCATCGAGCCGCCGGATTTCGGCTGTGTAAGCGTCGTGAGCGTGTTGAAGTGACTCCGGAAGGGGATCCATCCGGGGCGACCCCGGCCGCCTCGGCAGCGTCCAGCACAGCCCCACGAAGCCGGTACTGCATCGTGCGGTGGTCATACGCGGCCGCCCGTTTCGCTTGCAGCTGTTGCAGGTTCATCGGTTCCTCCTTGGTGTTGGTGGTGTCGGGGTGCGAGCCCGCCGGACCCGCCACCGCTCCCGCTGCCGGAAGTCCAGCTCGACGTAGACGACCACGTGATCGCCCCGGCAGGCCCCGTCCTCGTCGCACGGCACGATCCGCGCCGCGTCCAAAGCCTCCGCGACGGAGTCCCATTCGGTGAACTCCGCGGCCGGGGCGAGGTGGTTCCGCCCCCCGACCGGCCCCCGCAGCCGATAACAAATCAACGTCGCACCGCTCACGACACCTCGCCGGGCTCGAGGTCGGCCAGCCGCTCAGCGATCACACGTGCCCTGTCGCGGACGTTCTCCGAGCGGCTGCCCCAACGAAGGTTCGAGAGCCGGTTGTTCCAGCCGATGTCGTCGCGGTGGAGGGCCTCCATGCCGTCCGGGCGAGGTCCACGGAACGCCAAGAGCACGAGGGTATGTACGCGCACGCGTTTGGCCGGCCGACCACGCTCCCGGAGAGTGACCGCTGGGTAGCCCTCAGATGGGTGTTGCCGAAGTATCTTCCGCACCCGGCCGTGATCGCTGACCTCGTGAGACGGGAAGCCGGGGATGAAGCGCCAGCGTTCGTCGGAGGGCTCCTCGTTCGCTAACTCCAAGCGGCACTCGGCACAAACGCCGGAGTCGTTCTCCGGCCGGAGTTCGGCCGCGCAGCGTTCGCAGACGGCGATCACGGCTGATCCTCGGCGTTTAGGGCTTCGTCGTACGCAACCTGCCAGGCGAACCAGGCATCGCGGTACTGCCGCCACAGCTTGCACGGAATGCAGGACTCCCTCGTCCCGTACGGGTGTGCTGAACAAGTCTTCGGGGGCTCGGGCATGTCCGGCGTGAAGTCGGGCGCGGGGGGAGGGCAGAGGTCGGGGTGTGGTGACGTACCCGACTTACGTTCCCCCGTGCCAACTGATCTGGTGTTTAAAGGATCTGGTGTATATGGCTTAGTGGGCGGAACGCCTGTTCCGGTAGAAACGCCCCCGCGTTCCGGTAGAAACGTGCCGTTGTTCCGATAGAAACCATCTTCTAGCGGAACGCCTGTTCCGGTAGAAACGCCCAAAGAACCCTTGCCGGAGGGGTTTTCTACCGGAACGGTGATGCCGGTAGAAATGAGCCGATAAACGGCTGCCCGGCCTCGCTTCGGGTTCTCCCGCGCCGTCTGCTCGATCAGCTTCAGGTCCCGGCCGCGCTTCAGCGCATCGCGGACGGTGCGAGTCGTGAGCCCGCAGACTTCGGCCAGCTTCTCCTCGCCCGGATGTGCGTTCGTCCCGGCCGGATAGTCGGCGAAGGTCTCCAGGGCCAGCAGCACGCCCTTCCACGCCCACGTCATGCATTCGGGGCGTTTACCGTCTGGCAGGCCGAGGACGTACCGCTTCCACTCCCGCCGCTCCCTTGCGTCCACCGCTCACAGCCCCCCTCCGGCGCGGGGAGGACCAATCAGTCGGTGGGCTTCGCTACCATGTGAGTGGTCGGTGTCGGTTGCTCCGGCTGACAACTGAATTGATGGCTGATTCTCGTTAGTTCCGTGCCACAGAAGGTCCGTCCGAGGGGCGTAGTGCACCCCGTCGAAGGCGGACCTTCGGCATTCCCGGATCATGCGATGGCCCCCGGCCGCTGGCGTGCGGGCCGGAGCAACTCCGCGAGCTTGGCACGCTGCTCATCCGAGAGGCTCGGAGCTTGCTCCACAAGCCGCTCCACATAGTCGTCTAGCACAGCGGCATGGGGGCTCTTGCCGGCCAGGTAGGCTTCGACGGCTTCGCGTCGTACACGCCAGATGCGGCCGACTTTGGCGGCCGGTAGCTCTCCTCGACGGATGAGACGCCAGACGGTTTCGATGCAGTCGAGGCCGAGGGCCTCTTGGACTTCGCGGGCCGAGAGGGCGCGTGAAAGGGGCGGTGATGCCACGGCAGGTTTCTCCCTGTTCGGGGAGAGAAGCCCTACCGGTAAAAGCGGACTCCGGCCGTATGACTTCGCGGCCTGTTACAACTCTCGCTAGTTGTTAGTGCGGATTGTGACTATACCGACCCGGACGGCTAAACTCGGTTAGGCGCGCCCGGCGGGTCATCCGTTGCGGCACAAGGCATTTCCGTAGGGTCCTACGGTTGTTTGTGGCGGTCACGCTGGGGTTATAGCCAGTCGATCTGTACGCGGTCCGGCCGGAAGGTGTGCCCACCCTTGCCAACTGGTGCGATCGTGATCTTCGCGAGGACGGACAGGATGGCCCGGAACCGGTCCGGTGAGAGGCTCTCGATCGCGGCCGCGACCTCCGGCTTGCCGAGGGGAATCTGGTCGAACACCCGGAGGCGTTCTTGGTCTTGCTCCTGCGCGTCGAGCGTGTCGATCTGTGCCTGCACGATCTCGGTGGCGGTCTTGACCTGCGCTCCGGTGAGGAGCCCCTGTGCCCGTTCGATCGCTAACTCGTTCAAACGGCCGTGCAGCACGGACTTTTCAGTGCGGATGCATTCCGCCTCCGCCGTGTCGTGCAGGTCGGCTTTCAGCAGGTCCACGGCGTCCTCCCGAGCGAGGCGGGCGGAAACGACCTTGTACAAAAACGGTTCGACGTGCTCGGCCCGGATCGAGACCCCGAGGCACTGCTTGCACCGGTACGCGATCCGCTTCTTGTCGAGGGTCTGCAGCCCGGAGAGATGGTGCCCGCAGGCCCCACACAGCAGCACGCCGGTCAGCTTGTGCCGCTGCACGGTCTTACGGCCGGGAGCCCGGCCGGGCGCGTTCAAGACGTTCTGCGCTCGCCGCCAGGTCGCCTCGTCCACGAGGGCCGGCCAATTGCCCTTCACCGCCTCGCCCTGGGCGTCAACGACCAGTTCGCCGTTGTGCGAACGCAATCCGGCGTTCCGGGCCTTCCGCAAGAAGTTCGACAGCTGCGGCTGCGTCCACAGCTTCCCGTTCAGCGTGAGCGCCCCGGCCGCGTTCCACGCCTTGCAGATGTCCCCGAGAGAGGACCCGGCGATGATCGCCCGGTATGCCTCCGCGACGAGCGGAGCCGTGCGCGGGTCCGGCCGCCGGTCCTCTCCGTACCCGAATGCCCGTCGCCAGGCCGGAACACCCTGCTCGGCGCGCTGCCGGGCTGCTCGTTTGGTGCGGACCTTCAGCATTGCCACCTCGTGCTCGGAGACGGCCGTCTTGACCTGCGCCTGCAGCACCCCGTCCGGCGAATACAGGTCGATGTCGCCCTGCCCCGTCGTCGCCAGCGGGACACGACGGTCGAGCCCGGTGAAGAACTCCCGAAGCGTTTCCAGCTCGCGCATCAGTCGCCAGCCGCGATCCTGGTTCCACGCGGCTATCGCGTCGATCTTCCCGGCCTTCACGTCGGCGAGGAGCCGTTCCCATTCCGGCCGGGCCTTGCCGTTCGTGGCCGAGCGGTCGTTGTCGATGTAGAACCCGGCCGGGACCCACTTCTTGACCTCGCACAGAACGGTCGTGTCCTCCCGCTGACGGTCCACGCCCTGCCGCTTGTCCTTCGGGTCGGAGCTGATGCGGCAGTAGCAACCTGCCCTGACCTGGGGGTTCTCGGTAATTTCGGTAGCCATGCCTTAAGGGTACTTTCTGCGTTCGCCAATGGTGGCGGCACAGACATTTCAGGTTCGACGGATGCGTCGCACCGCCATCGGCGTAGGGGATCGTATGGTCGATAT
>NZ_LZSZ01000106.1:0-462 GCF_001665645.1 Mycobacterium sp. 852002-30065_SCH5024008
TCCGTCGACCGCGGGGAAGACGGTGCGCAGGCTTTCATGGCGGCCCACCACATCACCCAGCGCCACCCCCAACGCCTCCGCATCCAACTGCCCGTCCAGGCGCAGCGCCACAGGCATGTTGTAAACCGGCGACCGGCCCAACAACTGATCGATAAACCACAACCGGGACTGCCCAAATGACAACGGCACCCGCTCCGGGCGCTCACCCGCCACCAGCGGGGCCAGCCCACCCCCACCCCCGGCCTGGATGCGGGGTGCTAGCTGGGCGATGGTGGGCGCCTCAAAAATGGCCCGCACCGACAGGTTGGTATTCAGGCTGGTGTTGACCGCGGCGATCAGGCGCATCGCCGACAACGAATTCCCACCTAGATCGAAGAACGAGTCATCGACCCCGACCCGCTTTATGCCCAACACTTGGGCGTAGATGCCGGCCAGGATGTCCTCTGTCTCTTATACACATCT